>JAGGRV010000457.1 GCA_021159445.1 Deltaproteobacteria bacterium
TGCAGGCAGGTAAAATTACTTCGCAATCTTGCGTCACTTCTCACTTGACATGACATTAGCGTGACTTTCCTGGGGTTAGGGGACAAGGTTGAAGGTGGAAAGCACAGGTCCAATCCAAATATCGATCTGTGCAGTTCATCAGTCCATCCAGAGACTTCCCTCTCGTGTTTTCGTGATCAATCCTTGTCTGAAAAGGAAGTATTTTTTGCTTGTATTTTTATATTGCATATATTACCATCACATTTTTACCTGAGATAAGGAGGTTAAAAATGCAAAAAAAAGTAACCTTTGCCATTAATCAGGCCGTTCTTGAAGAGGCAAAGGCAATTGTTGAAACGAAGAGATTTAAATCATTAAACAGCTTTGTTGAAAAGGCAATAAAGGATGTGATCGAAAGGATCCGAAGGGAGGAAATCAAAAAAGCGATCCTCGAAGCCAGCCGGGATCCCAAGTTTCTCTCTGATTTAAGAGATGTCGAGTATGATTTTGAGTTCGCTGATTTCGAATATCAAGGGAAATGACAAAGATAAAAAAATACAAGTGGGCAATTTTCATTGCAAATTTGAATCCGGTTAAGGGTTCTGAACAAAGAGGAAACAGGCCTGTTCTAGTTATCAGCGATGAAGATTTCAATCAGACGATGCCGGTTGTTACTATACTTCCCCTTACTTCATTAAAACAAGGACGGAAGACATATCCCAATGAAGCACTGTTGTCCAAAGGGGTTGCACGACTTCCCATCGATTCACTTGTCTTGGCTCATCAAGTAAGAACCATCTCCAAAGCCAGGCTCCAGAGACTCTTGGGTTGCATTAAAGAAACGGAGCTTATGGAGGCAATCAATAATGCCCTCAGAATTCATTTTAATTTGTAACCTGTTAGGCATGAAACCGTATGTTAAATAAGCTCCATCAAAGTATTCACAAAATAGTACTTTCATTCACAAATATTGGATCTGTTTTGTCCTCACGTTGTAAAGATACCAATTCCCATATGCGTCGCCCATTGCCTGACTGATTAAAAACAAATTCAACAAAAAATGGAGTTGTCAGCCTGAGAGTTGAAAATGTTGACAAGTATAGTATAGTATGATAATTATTATAATGTAAGATAAACAGCAAAGCGTCTTACGAATAGCAGATATGGAGGATGCTTTTATGCCAATAGTTACTGCTTCAAGCCGTGGCCAAATTGTAATCCCCAAAGATATTAGAAAAAAGCTTGAAATTTCCCCGGGCAAGAAGCTTTTGATGAAGGTCCGCGATGGTGAGGTAGCGCTCATACCTCTGCCGGATGATCCGGTGGAATACTTTTGCGGTTTTTTTGAGGGCGAATCATCGCTTACTAAAGCCCTTATTGAGGAACGACGAAAGGAGCGGAATCGTGAAACAAAAAAGGCTTCTGGATAGCTTTGCTCTGCTGGCTTATCTGAACAAAGAACCAGGCTATGAGATGGTCAAAGAGGTCCTTTTTGATGCCCAGGCATCCGGCGGTCCGCTGTTAATGAACGAGATCAATGTCGGAGAGACCTATTACATACTTTCAAGGAGAAGGGGCGTGAAAAGCGCCGAATATTTTCTGGACACTATCCTGGCTGGACTCCCCGTCAAAATAGTACCCAACGACTTTAATCATGTCATCGCGGCCGCTAGAATCAAGGCCCAGTATCCTCTTTCTTTTGCAGATTGTTTTGCAGTAGCAACAGCTATGAGCGAAGGCGCTGCTGTCATGACAGGAGATCCGGAATTCAAAGAGGTGGAACATCTTACAAAAGTAGAATGGCTAATTATTTAGGGGACCGGGCAGTGCCTTACTAAGGTGCTAAGGAACGTACAATAAATAACTTGAACAAATTAATGTCTTTTTTGCCGTCTTCTTCGTTGCTCGTCGATCACATAACCCGTTATGCTCGCTCCTCGCGCCTTGAATACAACAAAAAATCCTATTAATTTTTGTTCAACTTATTTATCTCCCGTTCCTAAGTAATCTAATGGGCCTGAATTTATATCAGTTATTCGGTGGCATCACAAAACGTCAAAAAAATGTCACAAAAAATTGACATTTATCACAGTCTTATGTAATTTCATTTTTATAGTACAGTCATTAATTGTTTCAAGATGCACTCAGCCTCACAGGATAGATAGGAAAGAAGAAAATGCGGAACGAATCAATACTAGTGGTAGACGATGCCCCTGAAATTCGATTTAGCATATCCGAAATCTTAAGACGTGAGGGCTTTAACATAGACATAGCTTGTGACGGCCAAGAAGCTATAGATAAATGTGGCAAGAATTTTTTTGATATAGTTATCACTGACCTCGACATGCCCAAAAAGAATGGAATGGAGATCCTATGCTTTCTTAAGGAATATTTTCCAGAGACCATCTGTATAATTATTACCGGTTTTGGGACCATACAGGGGGCTGTGGAGGCCATACGTCAAGGCGCCTTTGACTATCTTACAAAGCCTGTCAAGCTGGGAGAGGTCATTATTATAGTAGATAAGGCCCTTGAAGTCAGAGAACTCAAGAGGGAGAACCGGTCACTCAGGCAGGAACTGCGAGATATCCACGGTTTTGAAAGCATAGTGGGCGTCAGCAAGGCAATGCAGGAGGTCTTTAAGCTGGTAGAAAAAGTTGCCAAAGTAGACAGTACGGTCCTGGTTACTGGCGAATCCGGTACAGGGAAAGAGCTTATCGTCCATGCAATACATTACAACAGTGAACGTAGGGACAAGCCATTTATTCCTGTGAATTGTGCTGCTATTCCTGGGGAACTCCTGGAAAGCGAACTCTTTGGCCATGAAAAGGGGGCATTTACCCACGCAGTAAATACTAGGATAGGTCGGTTTGAGCTTGCTAATAAAGGAACAATTTTTTTAGATGAAATTGGAGATATGAGCCCGGTCCTTCAGGTCAAGCTTTTGCGTTTCCTGCAGGAACGTCAGTTTGAAAGAGTTGGCGGGACCAAGACCATCCATGTCGATGTCAGGATTGTTGCGGCTACTAATACTGATCTTGAAGAGGCTTTTCGTAAAGGTAGTTTCAGAGATGATTTATACTATCGTCTGAACGTGATCCCTATACACATACCTCCATTGAAGGAACGTCCCGATGATATTCCTTTATTAATTCAGCATTTTCTGCTGAAATTCTGCTCTGGGAAGAAGATACGCGTAGAAGGTATAGAAAAGGATGCCATTAGATGTCTGGAAAGCTACGACTGGCCCGGCAATGTGAGGGAACTCGAAAATATAATAGAGCGAATGGTGATACTTGCCGAGGGCCCCATGCTAACAATTAAAGATATTCCAAATGGGATTTTAAAGTCATCCGAAAAACTTGCAGCCGGAGATTTATCTATGGCTACCTTGCCGACAGATGGACTTTCTCTCAGTTCTGCTGTGGTAAACCTTGAAAAAACTTTAATTCTTCAGGCCCTGGAACGAACAGGATGGGTCAAGAACCGGGCTGCCAAGTTGCTGCAGATGAACAGAACCACCCTGATAGAAAAGATGAAGAGACAGAATCTTATGACACTAAATCATGAGGGCGCAAAACAAAGCATGAGCAAGCCGATTTCGGGTGTGGGTATTTCGAAAAGGACTCAATAAATGTGATGAAAAACAATATTCAGAAAATATTCATGGCCGGGCTAGGCTTGTTTATTGCCCTCGCCCTTTGTACTGTGAGTCTCAAAGCTGCTCAGCGTGAAGTCAAGGTCGCAGTGCTTCCATTTGATATCAGTTCTGCCGGTCCATTGTCCTTCGTTGGCCCTGCCACAGAAGAGGTTTTGAGCAGCAGGTTGGCCTCGGACAGCATCTCCGTTATGGATTCCCTTGAGATCCAGCGTATAACCGGCAAGAGACAGGGGTTTATTTCCTCTCTAGATGCAAGAGACATGGCCGGCAAGCTCGGAGTGGACTATGTCGTCACCGGCAAGGTAATCGCAGAAGGGGAAGGCGTAACAATAGACATGAATTTGCTGCAGGTAGATTCCGAGTCTCCATTATTTTCTCTTGTTTTTTCTCACGTGTCTCTTGACGAAGTACCGTCCAGGATCGAAGATTTTGCAATCCAGGCAGCAAACCGCATCCTGAATGTTCCAAAATCCGTAACAGCAGAACCTGATACCAAGGACGAGCAAAAAGTTCCTCAAAAATTGTCACAAGAGGAAACAGCCCAGGATGAAGACCTAATAATAGCAAGGATGCATCCCGATCTCCTGATCAGGCAATCCGACAAGGACTTAGGTAAACCAAAACGGATTTCTACTCCATCATACGAAAAATTATATACTCAGGAACTTCCATTTATGCCGCCTGAACCCCTTCCAGCCCCTGCCCCAACCCTTCCCTATTCGCTATCAGAAACCAGAACTGCAGAGGAAAAGGTTGCCGCCACCATCCCGCAGACATCAAGCACTGAACAGCCCATTCCCGCTGAACAGCCCATTCCCGCGGAACAACCCATTCCAACTGATGGGCCTATATGGCAGTGGTATTGATTTCCCCTGAGTAGACAAGGACGGTTTCTCCTTCAAGGAAAACGTTCCTAACTTCTCGGCCATCCAGATGGAAGTAGGCAGTCAGTACCTCACCACCTTGTGTCTTTACCTTGACCGGGCTTTCTGCCAGGTCTTTGCAAGCAGAAAGTATGGCACTGGCTACTGCCCCGGTACCGCAGGCCATGGTCTCATTCTCTACCCCCCGTTCATAGGTCCGGATCAGGATATTGTGTCTGTCGGATATTTGAACAAAGTCGGCATTAGTGCCTGCGGGCTGAAAGCAGGGATCAAATCTTATAAGCCGTCCCCACTCAAATATCGGGACTGATTCCAGGTCCGGTGTAAAATATACTGCATGTGGTACGCCGGTGTTCAGGCAATGAAGAGAAAAAGTCTCACCGTGTATCTCTATAGGCACGTCCAGCTTAAGGTCCTTCGGTTGAGGAAGCTGAAGCTTTACAGTGGATCCCATGACATCTGCGTGTATGATTCCCGCCTCTGTTTCAAAACTAAGTTTCCGCGGGGCAATGCCTGCCATGTAAGCGAATCGGGCTGCGCAACGACCGCCATTTCCGCACATCTCTGCCTGGCTACCATCGGCATTGAAAAAACGCCACTTGAAATCCGCCCTGTGCGAATTCTCAATCAGTATGAGCCCGTCTGCTCCCACTCCGAACTTACGCCTGCATAGAAGTGCGGCCAGATCAGGCCCATGGGAGTCCCTTATCTTGCCTCCACGGTTGTCTATCAAGATAAAATCATTTCCACTCCCGTGCATTTTTTTAAACAAAAGGGGCTCCATAAATCACCAAATCACCAAATGGTTTCTCCCCGCAAAAGGCTTGCATAGGTCTCACGTTTTCTAATTATCTTGAAGTGGTCGTCCTTTACCATGACTTCTGAGACCCTTGGCCTTGAGTTGTAGTTGGAAGACATGGTAAAACCGTAAGCCCCGGTGCTCATGACCGCTAGCAAACTGCCTTGATTAAGGTCCGGCATGGGCCGTTCCCTGGCGAGAAAGTCCCCTGTCTCACATATTGGCCCCACCACATCTACTGGATGTAAATGCGTATCGGTCCTTATTACAGGAAGGATCTCGTGGTATGCCTCGTAAAGAGCGGGACGGGCGAGGTCATTCATGGCGGCATCAACGATATAAAACCGCTTTTCCTCAGTATCTTTGGTGTATAATATCTTTGTCACCAAAATGCCGGCGTTGCCGACAATGGATCTTCCGGGTTCTATAATCAGGCAGTGAGGAAGATTCTTGACCTCAGGCAGGAGTGCCTTGGCGTAAGCGTCAGGCTTAGGTGGAATTTCGTCCTGATATTTTATGCCAAGGCCGCCACCTATATCGATGAACTTGAGTCTTATTCCAAAGCCTTCAAGCTCCTGGAGCAGGGACTTAATTTTCCCTATTGCGTCCACAAAGGGCTCAACCTGGATTAGCTGAGAGCCTATGTGGCAGTCTATCCCCACTACATCAAGATTATCTCTGCCTGATGCAACCTTATAAGCCTCCAGGGCCTGGGACATGGGCAGGCCGAATTTGTTTTTCTTAAGGCCGGTGGAAATATATGGATGGGTATTTGCATCCACATCAGGGTTTACCCTGAAAGAGACCCTGAGACGGCATTTAAGGCGTCGTGCCTGTCTGGAGATGGCATCCAGCTCTTCCATAGACTCCACATTAAACATGAGGATATCCGCCTTTGCGGCCTCGCTGATCTCCTTTTCAGTCTTGCCGACACCAGAGTACACTATTCTGTCTGCTGGAATTCCTGCTTTGAGTGCCCGGTGAAGCTCCCCTCCTGAGACAATGTCAGCGCCGGCTCCCAACTTCCCCAGGAGATTTAATACAGCCAGGTTACTGTTTGCCTTAACAGCAAAACATATCAAGTGCGGGTGCCTTGAAAAGGCCCTATCAAAGACATTGAAATGACGGATCAGGGTAGCCGAACTATACAGATAGAAAGGAGTTTTTACCTTCCTGGCTATTTCCTTTACCGGTATGTCCTCGCAGTACAGTTCTCTGTCTTTATAATTGAAGTGATTCATTGCTCATAAGGTTTTTCTTTGACAACCTCCACCTCTGCAATATCAGACAAAGGGCTTTCGTTCGGCGGATCTGCCTTGTCCACTGCAGTTACCCAATACGAATATAGTCCGCTGGGCAAGATAGTCCGGTCTAGAAACCTGGATACAGGTAAGGGCTTGTTATTCAATTTGTCTATTAGTTTATCCGGTCCTTTTCTGTATACAATATAGCCTGGAATGTCAGACTCTGTTTCTTCCTGCCAGAAGAGTTTAGTTCCATCGGCAGACCGGACAGCAACCAGTCCCACAGGTGCTGCCGGCGGGATAATATCTGCCGGCTGCACTGTGGTTTCAGACGTACAGAGTCCCTCAATCTCAGTGCCGTAATATGGTAAAATTGCCGCTACCCTGTATTGATAACGGGCTTTTCTTTTTGCCGAGAGATCGAGATAGTATGTGGAATCTACTAAACCAGGGAGGGTCTTCCATTTATTCGTCCCTGTTCCGGCCCGGTAGATCCTGTATAAAAGTTCTTTATCCACAGGCCTGCCATCTGTCCATTTTGAAGGCGCCTGCCAGGAGAGATAGATCCCGTCTTTGGTCAACTGAACAATGAATCCTGAAGGTGCAGATGGCAAAACGTGCCAGGCCAGAGAGACCTGATTTGACGTATCACTGACATTCAGCCAGCCCTTTACAGTGCAAACCCTGTATATATATTGCATGCCGGAACGTACGGTTCGGTCTTCATAGATCATCTTCCTTGCTTTTTCCGGTTTTGCATCAAAGGGGACCTCAATCAGCTGCCCAAAAGGCGGCGGGCACCCCTCACAATACTTCTCAAGCGGTATCTCTGCCTTTAACAGCCTAAATCCCTTGATCCTGACAAGGGGGCTGCCGTCTCTGTTTCTTACAGGGACACTCCATTTTAGCTCAATGCCATCCGGGATAACCTTATAGCTCAAGTCCTTGATAGCCTTGGGCCGGAGGGTACCAGGAGGGACAGGAGGTGCCTTGCGCCCACAGGACGCCAGTAAAATGCAACAGGCAAAAATGATTAACCTTTTCCAAGAAATTATTCGGGCGATATTATTCATATGTCATTTTTTTCCGCCTTTGCCAGTGCCTCGGCTACCCGCTCAGGTGCTGTGCCTCCCGGACAGCGCCTTGTCCCCACAGAGCCCTCTATTGACAGCACCTCAAATATATCCTCGTCTATAAGAGAAGAAAAGGCCTTTAGGTCT
Source organism: Deltaproteobacteria bacterium (assembly GCA_021159445.1). Classification (GTDB taxonomy): domain Bacteria; phylum Desulfobacterota; class Dissulfuribacteria; order Dissulfuribacterales; family UBA3076; genus UBA3076. The sequence goes on from JAGGRV010000457.1 coordinate 7,788, forward strand.
TCAAGACTCATATCTGTAAGCTCTTTGCCCTGGGAAATACATTGTGAAACCGCCTTGCCGACCACTGAATGGGCCTGCCTGAAAGGCATACCTTTTTTTACAAGGTAATCAGCAAGGTCAGTGGCAGTAAGAAAACCCTGTGTCACGATCCGGGAGATATGCTCTTTCCTTGGGACCAGCCTGGCCACCAGGGCAGCCATTATTTCCACTGAGGCGCATACAGTATCAATCGTGTCAAAAAGTGCCTCTTTGTCTTCCTGGAGGTCCCTGTTGTAGGCAAGGGGAAGGCCTTTGATAATAGTAAGAAGAGACATCAGGTGGCCATAGACTCTGCCGGTCTTTCCACGCACCAGTTCGGGCACATCGGGATTCTTTTTCTGGGGCATGATGCTTGAGCCGGTACAGAAGCTGTCAGGCAAATCCACAAAACTGAACTCTGCAGAGGTCCACAGAATCAGTTCTTCAGACAGCCTGCTCAAATGGGCCATTACAATACTTGCCGTTGCCAGAAACTCGATAATAAAGTCCCTGTCGCTTACAGCGTCCAGGCTGTTAGCAGTAATTCCGTGGAAGCCCAGCTCCTCAGCCACGTATTCCCTGTTTATTGGGAAGCCGGTCCCGGCCAGGGCCGCACTTCCAAGGGGACAAATATTTACCCTCTTTCTGCAGTCTTGGAGCCTATCCCTGTCGCGCCTGAACATTTCAAAATAGGCAAGCATGTGATGTGGCCAAAGAATAGGCTGTGCCCTCTGGAGATGGGTGTAGCCGGGGAGTATCAGGTCCTGGTGGGCCTTAGCTTGGTACAAAAGCGCTTCCTGCAGCGATGAAAGGAGTCCATTCAGGCGATCGATTTCTTCTCTCAGGTAAAGTCTGATATCTGCAGCAACCTGATCATTACGGCTTCTGGCTGTGTGGAGCCTTTTCCCTGCCTCCCCGATGCGCTCAACCAGGGCCTGCTCGATGTTCATATGTACATCCTCAAGCTCGTGGCTCCAGACAAAGTCTCCTGACGCGATTTTTTCCTCTATCTCGCCAAGTCCCTTAATTATGGCATCTGCGTCTTTATCTGAGATAATCCCCTGTCTTGCCAGCATGCGGGCGTGGACCTTGCTGCCTGCTATGTCCTGGCGATACAGCCTGCAATCATAGTGGACAGAGGCTGAAAACTCCTCCAGCATTTTTGCAGTGGCCTCCTGGAATCTGCCTCCCCAAGGTTTTTCCAAGGCCTTTTTGCCTTCATTCATAATCTAATATCCAAAAATGCCTTTGCTCTTTTAATTTATTCGATGTTGGACGTTCGATGTTCGATGTTGGACGTTCGTCTTTTGCCTCCCCGCATCTTTGTCAGGTTAATTACTTGTTGTCGCTTAGGCAACCAGGATCTTTCAGAATAAATATATGAATTTTAAAATCCTCTCACACCTTTCTATCCTTTTTTCATTCTCCTTATGATATATTAAACTAATATATACGAGCCTTTTGCAAGTAGCTCATATATATTATTTGCAGCCAGGTCCACAAACGGTTCTGTGATTTCGTCTATGAAAGCAATGGCCTGAGAGATATCAATGTATTACTGGATCGTCGTCTTCAAAAAAATAAGAAAATGTAGGCACGAAAACAGGGAAATTATAAGTGCGCTCATTTTGTTTTGCGTGGCACTGACGTTGCTAAACGCTGTCATGATATTCAAAGAGGGCCTTGATCCGTTTTCTTCCCTTTATTTTAGCTTTGTAACCGCAACGACTGTCGGTTATGGGGATATTTCACCAGCAACAACAATCGGCAAAATTACCTCAGTAATTTATATGCTTGTCTCTATCGGCGCCCTGGGTACTGCTATTGGGGCCATTACCACAAAAGCATTTGATTTTTTAACAAGAAAAAAGAAGGGATTGACAGTGATTAAAGACAAAGTGGATTTGATTATAATCGGTTATCCAAACGAGGCCAAGGTTTGTAAGATTGTTCAGGAATTTCGTCAAGATCCGCGTTTCAGGACGTCTGTAATCGTTGTTGTGACAAACCGTCTTGAGGAACGGCCGGCCTGGATGGCAGAGGAGATGGTCTTCTTCGTCAAGGGGTTGGGATCGAAAAAAGAAGTCCTTGAGCAAGCGAACGTCCGAACCGCACGCCATGTTCTTGTGCTTGCCAATGATCCCTTTGATGAGGTGTCTGATGAATTCTCATCATCAGCTGTCATTATGAGCGAACGTCTGAATCCTGATGCATATACTGTTGCTGAAAAGGTCCGGGAAGACAGCTACCTGTTTGAAATAGCAGAGTGTGACAATGTTGTTCCGGTTTCAAGGGCAGGAGAGCTTGTCCAGGAGCTTCAGGACCCTGGTGCAATTGAATTTGCTGAATGCATTTTCTCCAATCAGAGCGAAGGCAACCAGTACAATATTAAACTGGACAAAGATATAAGTTGGGGAGAGGTTGTCTTAGACCTTCTTGATAAAGGCGCGACTGCTATTGGCTACAGGAATGCAGGCGAATCCGGATTCAATTTTATACCCAAAAAGGATGATACGATAAAGGCGGGCGCATCTGTAAAATATATCGCAAAGAATCCATTGAGATGAACCTAAGGAACGGGAGATAAATAAGTTGAACAAAAATTAATAGGATTTTTTGTTGTA
>JAGGRV010000122.1 GCA_021159445.1 Deltaproteobacteria bacterium
ACAAGCAGAAGCCTGTAGGCAATCTCGTTTATCCGACCCGCTGGCAGCGGTTGGTGAGACTTGTCCGTCCGTATGTTCCACGCGTAATCCTGGCTACACTATTCAGTCTTATCGTCTCGGGAATAAATGGGGCAATAGCCTGGCTCGTAAAGCCGGCAATGGACAAGATTTTTGTCGAAGGGAATTACAAATATATATATCTGCTACCTTTTGGGATTATTATTCTCTATATCCTCCGTGGTGCATGTAATTTTCTCCAATCATACCTTATGCGTACCGCCGGCATGAAACTGGTTCGTGATCTGAGGAACCGGTTTTTTTCTCACCTGATTCGTCTGCCGGTTTCTGTTATATCCCGTTCCACCAGTGGGGATATGCTCTCAGGGCTCATGAATGACGTGGGGGCACTGAGCAATATCCTGTCTCAGAGCCTGAGGACGTTACTGCTCCAGGTGCCTTCTGTGATAGTTCTTATGGGAGTGGCCGTTTACCGGAGGTGGGACCTGGCACTGCTGAGCTTTATTCTTCTTCCCTTTATTGCTCTTGGTACCCGTTTTCTCTCCCGCCTGGTACGAAGACGCAGGAAGAGGGTCCAGGAGTATCTGGCTATTTTGACGCACCGTGTAAGTGAGGCCCTACAGGGCTTCAAGGTAGTGAAGATATTCGGCATGGAGGAGGTCAAGGATGGTCAATTTGTAAAGGAAAATCAGACTACCTATCGCCAGATGGCCAAAGTCATCCGCCTCAAAGAAGGGACAAAGTTCCTGATTGAGGTCCTTTCCGGTCTCGCTGTTGCGGCGATTCTGGGCTATGGCGGCAGCCTTGTTGCCGGTGGAGAGATGACCCCCGGGGATTTCTTCTCTATCCTTACGGCCATAGTCATGGCCTTCGCGCCCCTAAAAAAACTGGGCGGGGCCTATGCCCAACTCCAGGAAACCCTCGGTGTATTTGAAAGGGTGGACCATTTCCTTAACCAGCAACAGGAGGAAAGCCAGGGACAGGCCCTTGATGGACTGCGTGGGGGAATCAGGTATGAAAAGGCCTCTTTTTCCTATCCCGGGACTTATACGCAGGTTTTACAGGAAATAGATATCACTATACCTGCGGGGAAGATATTTGCTATTGTCGGACCTAGCGGAGCAGGTAAGAGCACCCTGGTTGACCTGATCCCAAGGTTCTACAATCCCACTTCCGGAACGATACTCTGGGACGGGATAGATCTCCGCAAGATCTCCCTCGCGGACTTGAGAAACCAGATGGCCATAGTTACCCAGGACGTTGTTCTGTTCAGCGATACAATATACGAGAATATTGCAGCAGCCCTGTCTGGAGGAGCCACTATAGAAGACGTGGAGAAGGCGGCAAAGGTTTCCCAGGCCCACGACTTTATTGTCGCACTTCCTCAGGGCTATGATACAGTATTGGATGAAAGGGGACTCAATCTGTCAGGGGGTCAGCGCCAGAGGATAGCCCTGGCAAGGGCGGTGCTCAGGAATCCTCCTTTGCTTATATTGGATGAAGCCACAAGCGCCCTTGACAGTATCTCTGAAAAGGCGATCCGGAAGGCCCTTGATGAGGTAATGAAAGGCAGGACAACCATAGTGATTGCCCACAGGCTCTCTACTATTATCCATGCAGACCAGGTCATTGTTATCGACCATGGTCGCATAGTAGACCGCGGGACCCATGAAGAATTAATAGGGAGCAGTGCCATCTACCAGGAGCTGTATCAGACCTGGGCCGGCAGTGATGAGAAGATTGTTAATAGGATGGAACGTTGAGAATAGCTGTAGTACGGAGAGAGTGCGGACTGGGGCTTGGAGGTGCGGAAGCTTACTGTGCTAATGTGTGTACCTGGTTGACAAAGATGGGCCACAGCGTGACAGTAGTGGCGGACAAGTCTTTTTTGCCGGGGCTGCCGTTCTCCAGGGCCCCTGTGTGGGGAAGGGGGAGCATTCTTAAGAATTTGAGTTTTTTTTTGAATGCCGGCCAAGTCCTTAAAGCAGGCGATTTTGAAGTGAGTTATGGTCTTTCAAGAGTGGCCCCGGTAGATGTCCTTAGAATATCAGATCCGTTGCATGCCGCATGGCTGGACCTGGGTTATCAGAGAGACACTAAGTTCAGACGCCTAAGGCCCAGGCACAGGTTGCTTCTCTGGATGGAGGCCAAGGCAATCAAAGAGGCCAAGGCCATCGTAACTAATTCCCGGTTAGTAAAAAACCAGGTGCAACATTACTACAGCAGAGGTGCTGAGAAAGTCACGGTTATTTACAATGGAGTAGATCTTAAGCGGTTTCGCCCGATGACTCAAGAGGATCGGGTTTTAGCAAAAAAATCAATGGGCATTTCAGAGGATGCCACAGTCTTTGTTTTTGCAGGCTCTGATCTGCGCCGTAAGGGTCTGAGCCAACTTTTGTCCGCTCTTGCCAAGTTCAGAGAACAGCCTTTTATATTGCTGGTGGCAGGGTCGATGGGGAACAGGGACCTGAAGAAAAGAATAGAAGGGATGGGCCTGGGTCAAAATGTCAAGTGGCTGGGATATGTGAAAGATATGGAACGAGTATATGCCCTGGCAGACCTCTTTGTACTCCCTACCCATTACGACCCATTCGCCAATACCACCCTTGAGGCCATGGCCTGCGGGACCCCTGCTCTCACTACCAGGCAAAATGGAGCCGCGGAAGTAGTTGAACAAGTCGCCCACTGGCTTGTGGTGGAAAGGCCTTGCCATAGAAATATAACTGAGGCACTTGAGGCATTTACAACACTTCCTTCGCAAGAAAGAAGACTGTTAGGTGAAAAGGCACTTCGTGTAGCTCAAAAGCTTACATGGCAGAGGCATACAGAAGAACTCATCACTATGTTGGTCCAGCGTTTTAGCCCTATAACGACAATTACATAGTTGATCAACTATAATGCAACGTGCGGTGAGCTTATTTTTTTTGAGTTCCCAACTGGATATACATGCCAACCGTTTTTTCAACCATCCTTTCACGGCTGAATTTTTCAGCTACATGATATTGGGCTTTTTTGCCTATTAATTTCAGCTCTAATCTTTCCATTTTAAGAAAATTGCTTATGGACTTGGCCAGGACTGCGCTATCGTTTGATGGAACCATTGCCCCAATGGTTTCAGGTGTGTTGAATATGTCTATTATGCCATCTGTCTCTGTTGCAATTACAGGAAGGCCTGCTGACATTGCCTCGAGAATTGCCATTGGTAGTCCCTCCCTCCTTGAAGGATGAACAAAACAGTCTAAAGCTCTTAAAACAACAGGTACTTCCTCAGGTTTTTTAGGGCCGAGGAAAAATACTCTTGATGTGATGTGGAGTTCATCTGCCTCCCTCTTCAGCTCTTTTTCAAGAGGTCCGTCTCCCGCAATGACCAGAAATGCTTCAGGTGCTGTCTCTGCCACCTGTGCAAAAGCATGTAACAGGACGTTGTGGGCCTTGGCCTTTTTCAGTCTGGCAACTATACCGAACAGGAAACCTTTTTCTGGAAGATTCAGCCTTTTTCTGGCCTCCTCTTGACCCATGGCAATGTCATAGGCGTTTGTGTCAATCCCATTAAAAATGACTGTTACTTTTGAAGGCGCGAGGGATGTCGAATTGTAAAGCATGTCATCTTTAACTGAATTGCTTATGCATATTGTCCTGTCAATTTTTTTGCATATTCGGTTGAATACAGCCCTCCTGTGGGCATTTCGCAGAGTACCCGTGGCCCGTACCGTGTAAAAAAGTGTTGATACGTCAGTGCCCATTATTGCAAGGGAAGCATTCACAAGCGGCCTGTATCTTTGACAGTGGACAATGGAAATATGGTTTCTTTTTATGAGATTGCGGAGTTTTAATACAGTAAAAGGATTAAAATGTCTGAACTGTTTTTTTGTAAGCCCGAGCGAAATAGCAGAAATTCCATTTCCTGTCATCCTGGAATCACAACTGTCTCCGTAAAAATAGCCTATCAAGGGGTTAAAGCCGCTTCTCGCCAGGCCTTCTAATACGTAATAGTGTACATGTTTGTCACGTGAAGGATCATCCAACAGGTAAAGGCAATTGATAGGGGCTTTTGAAATTAAGTTTTCAGGCATTTCTTTGAACATCGGCAAATGCTATGCCAGTCGGAACTGCTGTAAACAGCCAGTATAGCGTTGATGATCCATGTCGAAAACCATCAGTAAACATGTTGGTCCCCCAAAACATGATCATGAATAACAGACTGGTAGCCATAATTCCTTTGATTTCAGGGTGATCATCATTCTTCCAACAGCCCCACAGCATTCTTGCCTGGATTATTATTGTAATCAGGAGTGCCAGAGCACCCTGTATTCCTGTCTCAATAGCCAGCTCGAGAAATGCGTTATGACCATGAACTAGTCCAGCTTCTTTTATGATGTCCGGCATGAGCCGCTTAATATTTCTTCTTCCAAGTCCAGTCCCCGTAAAAGGGTGTTTAAAGACTTCCTTTGTGAAGGTCAGGTAGGTATATATCCTTAAAGGAATGGAACCTCCTTTATCTTTTGCTTTACGCACTTCTCCTTGAAACATGAGCTTCCAGTCTTCTCTTATGAAATGCTGCGTCTTGTCAGAAATAAATAGCGCAGAAACAGTAAGGCAGAAAAGCAGAAAAAAAATAGTGAAATATCTCTTGGTTGAGCTGTAAAAAAGAGGTGATGCAGCCATGCCAACAGAGACTGAAAGGATAGCTCCGCGCCGTGTGGTTGATATCAGCGCAAACAAGTTGACAAGCAAGAGTATCAGGCTTCTGATTTTGTGTTGATGCCTTACCAGATATATGAAGACCACAGCTACTAGAAGGGCTAAATATATGCTGATGTGTTTGATTCCGTTAAAAAGTGTATTTGCATAAACAAAAATAAAGATTCTGTCTCCAATACTTGCTGACTCAACATTTATGTCGGTGTCCAGGAACCAGAATTCACCTTGGCTGACAAGCCACTGTGACATGAGTCCCAAGTAAAAGATCAGAAAAACCACATTGGCAGCTATCACTATTCCCAGCCAGTTAGTCTTTCTTCCATATTTTTCAGAAAAGAGGAGCAGTGAAATAAACATGCTAAAATTCAGGAAATATTCATAGCAAAATATCCTGAGAGAATATTTCGGGTCCGGGCTCATAAATATGGATATAAACGCTGTGACGGAAAAAAATCCCAATGCCCAAGAAAGGGGATGACGGGAAAACTTACGTAAAACAGCGCAGGCTTCACTAAATTTATTTTTGTTGGAACTGGTAATAGCGCTAAAGCATGTAATAATTATGAGAACGGAAAGGACATGTCTTGGGGCAGTGCCTCCTATATGAAAGGGAATAATTACCAGAAGAATAAAGAAGATATATTTTAAGAGACGTTCAGCATGCATTCCGTTTTCTCTTTAATCTGGTTTCTACCCTTTTGCGCAGATTTTTTAATAATATTGTACTTTCTTTTTCCCAAGGAATGTGCAGTCTGATATAGTGTATTAAAAAGTCATGGGTAATGTGCTTTCTTATTCTCCACATCTCCATGGATGCACACATGTCTGTAATATCAGAAATCCTGTCTCTATCTTTTACTGCCTTTCTGATCCTGGTACTGTCAAGGTCAAACACAGTAAACCGGTTTTTATCAGCAGGATTAAAACGAAAATTGGTTATTTTGCAATCTCCATGAAAAATTCCCTTTTCATGCATCTGCCACAGGAAATATGTCAGATCCTTTATTAGCTTGTCCCCTTGTTTGCGCTGTTTGAGTGTCTTCTTTATAAGGATTGTATTTGAATCTCCTGCATCAATCCATGGCGATAGCGTTGCTCCATAGATACTTTTCCAGGGATTCCCTGTGTGGATTGCAATTAGAGGTAACGGTGTTGATATCTGTCGCAAGAGGAGAGTAACTCCTTATAATACTCCCAATGATGCTGCAAAAGTAAGTATCTTTTCGGCCCTTGTATCCCATGAATACTCTTTAGCCTTTCCCCAGGCAGCCATGGAAAGGGTGGCCTCAAGGCCAGTGTCGTTTACCAGTGTCAGTACGGCCTTTGCAAGGTCTTCAGGGCTATCAGGGGTGAAAAATACACACTCCTTTTCTGAGGCTATTTCTCGAATACTGGGAAGGTTTGAGGCTACAACAGACACACCGCTTGACATGTATTCCAAAAGTTTGAGGGGAGAGGTGTATAGCCGGCTTGTTATAGATTGAGCAGAATTGGGCAGTATGGCAATTCTGGCTTTTTGCAACTCAGTTCTGACAGACTCGTTAGTCATATGACCGAGCAGTCTTACCCTTTGCCTGATTGATTCGGGTATTATATCTCTGCCTGTCTCTCCAATTATCACAAGTTCAAGATCAGGTAACATTTTAAGTGCGCTGAAAAGGGTCTCAATTCCTTTCCATTTATAATAAGTGGTACCTGCATAGTATATCTGCCTTACAGGTCTGGAGCGATCCTTTTCCGGAAAGTCGTTGTTGCAAAAGGTGCCGCTTGGCACAACAGCACAAGGAGGTGTCTTATAGAGTTCCTCCCATCTTCTCTGAAGCCCCTCACTTATGAATATCAATCCCTTGGCATTGTGGGCAATTTGTTCTTCCATTTGAGAGAGGTCTTTACGGCCCTGATGTTTGTCCTTGAGGATTTCGTGTACCTCAAAGATAACCGCAAGTCCTTTACCGCACAGTTTTGCTGCTAATTTTGGATGTCTTGAGATAATGATATCAAACCTAACGGTTCTGATTAGCCTGTCTAGCTGCCAATTAAAGACCATGTTTGAGATAATTGGCCCAATATTTCTGTTTATACTTTTGATTATTAATTGTTCAGGCCTGGAAATGCCAAGACCGGAAAACATATTGCCCTGTATGTCCGCTGCAATTGTTATCTCAGTTTTCCGGGCCAGTGCTGCGCATGTTGCAGTGACCTGAACGCTTCTGGCCTTTTGTGATGGCAAAGGTTCCGGATATGCATAGAGGATTTTGGGCATTTTGTCCTTACGTTTTATCCTTCGAGAAAAGCCCTTTGGCTTAAACTGTTTTTTGCGGCCTGATATACCTCTTCAACACTGATTATGGACATGCAGTTTGGATCATTACAATATTTTTGAATACATGGCGAGCATGGTTTAGGCTTCCTTATGACCTTGTGGATTTCGAGGTCCTGGTATGGTCCTGTATGACGCACAGTACTTGGCACAAAAAGAGATATTGTAGGGGTCTTCAGTGCCACTGCAATATGAAAAGGGCCTGTATCATTGGTTATAAAGAGATCCAGCCCTTTGAGCGCGGCAGGCAGCTCTTTCAGGGGCAGGCGCCCTGCAAGGTTGATTATTCTGGATTTCCGACTGGAGACAGTTGTTATCCCTTCAGCTATCTCCTTGCCAATCTTTTCATCTCCAGGTCCTCCGAACAGTATAATATTAACATCTTCTGAATCAGCCAAGAGTCTCTTCCCAAGTTCTGAAAAGTGCCTCTTTGGCCACGCCTTATATGGTCTTGAGGCAGATATCTGAAATCCTATTCTTTTGTTTTTTGCATAGTTGCGTCCCAGGCCATTAAGCAGATCATCCCAAAATGTTTCTACCTCTTCAACCACTACATGCAGTACCAGACGCTTATCTCGTGGGGAATCAAGTTTTACCTTGAAAAGTGTGCGTAACACGTCGAGCCTCTGTTCTATTACATGTACTTCATCTCTGTATGGGACCCTTACATTAAGAAACGGGGCAACGGTTTCATCCTTAAAACCGATACGGGCAATAAAAGGAATCCGGGCCAGGTAGGCGGCCTGAACAGGGCAGGGATCACTGTCATGAAATACCAGACACAGATCGTAATTTCCCGACTTGATTCTGTTTAACAGGGAAAACAATCTCTTGTACCCTCCGTAATAGGGAACTACTGACCTGATATCAGGATTGTTTTCAAAAAGTACGGAAAATTTTTCCCTGACCATGAAATCTATGGATGCATTTGGAAGAATGCGGTGCGTAGTTCTCACCGCTGGTGTGGAGAGCAGGGTGTCTCCTATGGCAGTTGAGGAAACTGCCAATACATTACTGATCTTGTCGGGGTTAAGTTCATTGACTGTTTTTTTTCTTTCCTTTTTCTTCCCCTTTGTGATCAGAACAGCCTTCCATGCTGCCTTGTTTAAGAGTTTCATGGCAGCACCGCCTTGAACCGGGCCATCCACTTGGCCAGGATGAAAAGTGACCACAACTGGCGTGCCTTAAGTCCATTTTTTCCAATTTCAGAGCTGAGCAGATTGGATACACCCTGTTTTTCAAAAAGCCTGTAGAAGTCATCCGGGGCATCCATAATTACTTCTTGCACCTTGTTTTTCAGCGGTCCCCCAATCCACCGGGCCAGGGGTATGGAGAATCCCTTTTTAGGTCTTTCGAACATGGCTTTTGAAATACGGTCGGAAAAGGCATCTCTCAGGATGCGTTTTCCCTTTCTGTCCGTTGTCATGCGGTATTCTGATGGAAGGCTAAGGGCAAATTCCAGAACATCATGATCAAGAAAGGGAGATCTCAATTCAAGTCCGTGGGCCATGCTCATGTGATCGGAATAAAACAGGATGTCTCCGGGGAGATAGGTGTTTATATCGGTAATCTGGAGCCTGTCAAGTTCGTCGTCTCTGATTTGGTTGTAGAATGATCCAATTAGATCAATGGCAGTGGGATGCACGGTTTTTCCCACCAGGGGACCGCTTGGATTAAACAGCAACTTTCTGGAGCTTGAAGGAAAGATTTCAAGAAAGGCAAGATAGCGCATCGGCTGATTAAGCAGAAGCGCTCTGTCGGCAGACCTTGCAGGAAAACTCTTTTTTTTGCGTCTGCGGTTCAGGATGCTCTCTGCCCAGGTGCTGGTTTTTCTTAGCCGGCAGTAAGGATGCCGGAGAGACAGTCTTTCAAGTCTTTTAATGAATATACAGTGGCCATAGCGCTTGTATCCTCCAAAAGCCTCGTCTCCGCCGTCTCCAGTGAGGGCAACCTTGACTTCTCCTGATGCAAATTTGCTCAGGAAGTAGAGGGGAATGGCCGTTTCATTGGAAAAGGGTTCTCCAAACAGGGCGAGGATCTCCGGTGCTTTTAAAAGGGAATCAGCGGGCAGATAAAATTCATGGTGATCTGTTTTTAGATGATCTGCAATCTGTCTGGCATAAGGCAGTTCATTGAACCTCTCATCTTCAAAACCTATTGAAAAGGTCTTTACCGGCCCTTGCAGTGCCATGCCGGCAACAGTGAGAGAAGAGTCGATGCCACCTGAAAGAAATGCCCCCAAGGGCACATCTGATACCAGACGTCTGACCACAGCCTGATCAAAACGCTCTTTTGTTTCAATACAGGCCTGCCTGTAGTCCATGTTTCTCTTTGCCGGATTTATTGACCAGAATGGGGCGTTGTTAATTATTCTGCCTTTTTCCACTTCCAGGAGATGCCCGGGAGGAAGCTTTCTGATCTTTTTAAACGCACAGAAGGGATGAGGGACGTAGCGAAGGCTCAAAAACAGGTCTAGGGCATCAGGATCAATCCTCCTGTCACATCCGGAAAGTGTAAGAAGTGCCGGGATTTCCGATGCAAAGAAAAAACCAAAGCTGTTTTCAACGTAGAATAGAGGTTTTACTCCAAGCCTGTCCCGCACAACAAGCATTCTTTTACTGTTGTGGTCAAGCGCACAGAAGGCGAACATTCCTTTTAGTTTTTCAATGCCTGCCTTGCCATATATCCTGATGATATTTGCCAGCACTTCTGTATCTGAGCGCGTGGTGAAAACACATCCTTTTTTTTCAAGATCATGTTTCAGCTCTGAAAAGTTGTAGATTTCACCATTAAAAACTATTGTTATTTCTCCTGTGGCATCTGTAAGCGGCTGAGTTCCTCCTTTGATATCGATGATTGCCAGTCTTCTGTGGGCAAGACCTATCCTGTTGTCAAAATAGATGCCGCTTCCATCAGGTCCTCTATGTGAGAGAAGAGAAGATGCCTCCTCAAGACGCCTCTGAGTACCTGGTAAGCTGTTTTCTTTTATGGAGTATCCTGCAATTCCGCACATGATTTACCAAACTAAATTCCCGAAAAAGGCAAAAGGCTGAGGATTAAGGGTGTGATGGTTAAATTACAAGCGGGGCAACTTCCACTTTTTTAGATAGGGCCGGAAGCCCTATATGGGCCATATTTATCCAGCTTAATCCTCAGCTAACGTTTCTGTCATCTTGATGCTGCCTCACAGCATATGAAATATCCAGAGGTATCATAGAAGAACTTGAAAAGTCATTCCCTTAGGAATGGGAGATAAATAAGTTGAACAAAAATTAATAGGATTTTTTGTTGTATTCAAGGC
>JAGGRV010000203.1 GCA_021159445.1 Deltaproteobacteria bacterium
TCATCCATATTGTGAACCCGCTTGCGGTTCACCTCTTCTATCAGATGTCCAGAGCGGATACCCACACGGGCTGCCGGGCTTCCCTGCTCTACCTCTGCCACCAGAACACCCTGGGACTCACGGTATCCGAATTGTTCTGCCAGTTCCCCTGTCAGATCCTGCACGACAAGGCCGAGCTTGCCCAGAATCTTGTGCTGGGCCGTCCCTATGGTTTTGCCAACAGGCTGTTCACCGATAGTGACTTTGAGAGTCTTGTGTTTGTTTTCTCTCAAAATTTCCATCTTTACCTTGGTTCCCGGTGAAATCATGGCTATTTTGTTTCTGAGTTCCCCCAGGTCGTCAACCTTTTTGCCGTTCAGGCGAAGTATGATATCACCCTGTTTCAGGCCTGCTTTTTCTGCAGGAGAGCCTTCCGAGACCTCGGCTACCAGCACACCCTCAGTCTTTTTCAGGCCAAAGGACTTGGCGAGTTCCTCGTCTATATCCTGTATGACCACTCCGAGCCATCCCCTGGTGACTTTTCCTTTTTCCAGGAGTTGATCCACAATGGATTTTGCCATGTTTATCGGTATGGCAAAACCTATACCCATATAACCGCCACTTCTGGAGAATATGGCAGTGTTCATACCAACGGCCTCTCCGTGGATGTTAACAAGTGGCCCGCCTGAATTCCCAGGGTTTATGGCAGCATCCGTCTGTATAAAGTCTTCATAGTCGTTTATGCCTATGTGGCTTCTGCCCTTGGCGCTGACCACGCCTACAGTGACTGTATGACTGAGACCAAAGGGATTACCTATAGCTATGGCCCACTCTCCCACCTCAAGCTTGTCCGAGTCGCCCAGGCGGAGTACCGGCAGATCTGTCGCATCTATCTTTATTACTGCCACATCGGATTGTGGATCCGTCCCTATCACCTTGGCCTTAAACTCCCTGCCGTCAGCCAGTTTTACCTTGATGAGGTCAGCATCTCCGACAACATGGTTATTGATGAGGATGTAGCCGTCTTTATTGATAATAAAGCCTGAGCCCTGCCCTCTCTGTTGGAATTTCTTGGGCATTCTCTGTTTTTGTCTAAAGTGGGGACCAAAAAAACGCTCAAAAAACGGGTCATTAAAGAAGTCCGAGGGGTCCTGGGACTGAAATGGTGATGTTGCGCCACCTCTTTCCACTGTCTTTTCAACCTGGACAAAGACTACCGCCGGCATTGCTTTTTTAACTACAGCGGCAAAGGCCTTGGCCGTCTTGTCTAACAGGGCTATGTTCTGGTCATCGATATTTGATGCAAAACTGTTTGCAGCACAACTCAATATCAGCAGTATTGTTACCAACATCCTAATAAAGTTGAACTGTGTAAATGTTTTCAGATTGCTCTGTGGGTACATTTTGTTTTTCTCCTTATTGTCCTTTTTCAGCCTCACCTGCGATTTTACTGAATTCATCTTTGCTCATTATTTCTTCTATGAGTAGGCGCTCTGCCACCTTCTCAAGGGAATCCCGGTGTTCTTCTATGATTTTTTGGGCCCTGGCACTTTGCTCGGTCAACAGTTGTCGTACCTGCTTGTCCACTTCTGAGGCAAGTTCAGGGCTCAAAGGTTCTGTGGTCTGTGGGAAACCAGGTACTCTCAGAAAGGGACTGGTTTCCCTGGAAAGAGCCACTGGTCCAACTTTTTCGTTCATTCCAAAGCGGCATATCATGCTTCTGGCTATTTCCGTAGCCATTTCCAGGTCATTCTGTGCTCCGGAACTCACCTCTCCCATAATTATTTTCTCAGCGGCGCGTCCCCCAAGGGCTACACAGATCTTGTCCAGGAGTTCACTTTTGGTTACAAGGTACCGTTCTTCCTCAGGCAACTGAAGTGTGTAGCCAAGAGCTGCCTTTCCCCTTGGTATGATAGATATCTTGGCGACCGGCGGGGCATCGGGGCAATGAAATGCCACAAGGGCATGGCCAGACTCATGATAGGCCACGCGTTTGCGCTCTTTTTCCCCAAGAGCCCGGCTCTTTCGTTCCGGGCCGGCGAACACCTTTTCAACTGCCTCTTCGATGCAAGTCTGAGTGATCTGTTTTGAACCATGCCTTGCTGCAAGAAGGGCTGCCTCATTCATGATATTAGCAAGATCGGCCCCGGAGAACCCCGGGGTCCTGAGGGCAATGGTTTTAAGATCTATGTCAGGGGCCAGGGGTTTGCCGCGGGAGTGGACCTTGAGTATCGCTTCCCTGCCCTTCATGTCAGGGGCATCGAGTATTATCTGGCGATCGAACCTGCCGGGACGCAGAAGGGCCGGATCCAGGACCTCCGGCCGGTTGGTTGCGGCAAGCAGGATTACGCCGAGGTTGGGCTCAAATCCGTCCATCTCCACAAGGAGCTGGTTCAGGGTCTGCTCCCTTTCCTCATGACCGCCTCCCATCATTCCACCGCCACGGAATT
Organism: Deltaproteobacteria bacterium; assembly: GCA_021159445.1. Classification (GTDB taxonomy): domain Bacteria; phylum Desulfobacterota; class Dissulfuribacteria; order Dissulfuribacterales; family UBA3076; genus UBA3076. The sequence continues at coordinate 2,430 of JAGGRV010000203.1, forward strand.
TTCCTATGGCGTCAATCTCGTCAACAAAGATTATGCAGGGCGTGTTCTCCTTGGCCTGGTTAAAGAGGTCTCTTACCCGGGCGGCCCCAACGCCTACAAACATTTCAATGAATTCAGAGCCGGATATGCTATAAAAGGGAACCTCAGCTTCGCCGGCTAGGGCCCTTGCAAGGAGGGTCTTCCCTGTCCCCGGCGGACCCAGTAAAAGCACCCCTTTGGGTATCTTGGCCCCTAACTCCTCGAATTTTTTGGGCTCTTTCAAAAATTCCACTACTTCTTTCAACTCTTCTTTGGACTCATCGCATCCGGCTACATCGTCAAACCGTACGCCGGTATCTTTCTCCATGGCAATCTTCGCCTTTGATTTGCCAAACGAGAGGAGCCCTGCTCCAGGCCTTCCCATGCCCTTGATCAGCAAAAACCAGAGCCCGACCCAGAAAAGTATCGGCAGGATTGTACCCCAGAAAAGCTGGTCAAGAATACCTTTCTGTACTCCTGAATAATCAACCCCCTTGGCATCCAGTTCCTCTACAAGTTTGGAATCATCAACTCTTAAGGTACGAAAAAGCACCAGATCGCCCTTTTGCTCAGTCAGTTTTCGAAGCCGGGCAAAAAGTTCCTGCAGGGAAAGCTGTTTTTCCTTTCCCAACGGGGCGCTATCCATGATCTTTTCCTGCTCCAGTCCCTGAAGTTTCGTCTGTAATCTCTGAAGGCCGGCTGCACGACCTGTGTAAAGTATCCCCCGGATTTCTTCCTGATCCATGCGGATTTCAAGAATTCTTCCTTCCCTTAACATCTGTTTGAACTGGGAATAGGAAATTTCTCTTGTCTGCATGTGAATCCACAGATTCGGCAGACTGAAGATAAGAATGAGCCCGACCATCCAATAGATAGCGGAAAATATTAGTCTGCGGCGTTTTTTATCCATAGAACTGTATGGTAGGAACTGGTCAAAGAGGTGTCAAGAAAAGGTAAATTTTATTGCCAAAATACAAGATCAATAAAGTGTAAACTAAATTGAGCGATTAGCCTTTAGCGGTTAGCTATTAGTTTAATGATTCCAGGAGATTTTGGTAATACCTTGATTTTTCAAAGCTAAACGCTAATGGCTAACAGCTAATTGCTCAACTTAGGTGTAAACTACTTTTGACTTGTCGTGAAGGATGCCATTCGAAAGCTTCTTGAAAGTAGCTCCCCTAATTTTTCGGAGGGGCCGTGCTTTCTTGTGGTTTATCCTCAGAGAGGAGATCTTTGTTGACCTTTACCGGATATTTGGCCTTTAGTTTTTCAATGAGCGCATCTTGTAACTGTTGCTGTTTTTCCTTTTGCAGGGTCTGTCTTATCTGGGCCTGAACCTCCGCCAGGGTTTTTGTGCTGGCTGCTTTTTTCTCTTGAACTTCGATAATATGGTATCCGAAGTTAGTTTTTACAGGGTCACTCAACTCACCTGGCTTAAGAGAAAAGGCTGCGGATTCGAATTCAGGTACCATGCGCCCTTTGGTGAAAAAGCCCAGATCACCGCCCTTGTCTTTGGAACCAGGGTCATCTGAATACTTTTTTGCAAGCTCGGCAAAGTCTTCACCATTTTCCAGTTTTTTCTTGATGTCCTTGGCCTTTGATTCGGCCTCTTTCCACGCCTTTTCATCCGCCCCTTCCGGGACCTTCAGCAAGATATGACGGGTCTTTACAGACTCTGGATTGGTAAATTCCTCCTCATGGCCTTTATAATAGGTCTCGATCTCATCATCAGTTATCTTGACCTTGCCCTCTACCTCCCTTTGCAGGAATTTCTGGGCCAGAACGGCGTTCATGATATCCTCTATCTTGGCCTGAATTTCAGGGTCCTGGTCCAGCTTTTTATCCCTGGCTTCCTGGGCTATGAGAGTTATGTCTACCCATCTGTCCAGGAATTGCTCTTTCAACTGGGGATTTCTGAGTAAGGCCATCTGCAATTGAGGTGGCAAAGACTGGATCTGAGTCTCAAATTCTTCAAGGGTGAGCTTATAGGAACCCACCTGTGCGAGGATATTTCCCTTTTCATCAGATGCAAAGGTGTTGCTGCAAAGACCAAAAATGAAGGAAAATCCCACCAATGCCAGGAACATTTTAAAAGTAAATCTGTGCGAACTAACTAGTTTCATTTATTTCTCCTTTTCTATGTGAATTTCTATATGAAATAAAAAACAAGGGAACCGCTTGCTAGCGGATTACAGAACAAGGTGCGTAAAGCCCGGACGTTACCGTGGTATTAGGGGCTATTACTGAGTCTAATCCAACCAATGTGCCCGGATTTGTAACGGAATTACATCCGGTTTGTGCATTGTCCCCAAGGATGGCCCCAAGCTTACGCCTTCCGGTATCGACTGAACTCCTTTCAATTCTGATGGATACATTTCCAGATGCAAAGCGCAAATTAGCAAATTTTGTGCCTGCTCCGAGGTTTACGTCTCTACCGAGGATACTGTCACCGATATAGGCAAAATGCCCGGCCTTTGACCCATCTAAAAACACAGAGTGCTTAATTTCAGTAGTATGCCCAATTACACAGTTTTTTCCAATCAGGCAATCTCCGCGCATGTACGCCCCCTGTCTGATCTCCGTGTGATCTCCAATAATGCTTGGTCCCTTGATCATTGCACCGGATTCAATAAAGACCCCTTCCCCTATCTGTATTCGGTCATCTGTAAATACTGCGCCCGCACAGACAAGGGAGGCCTGTGGAACGGGTTCTCCATTAACCCATACTTCGAGTTTGCCTTTAGTGGCCTCATTACAGACAACCTCAAAGCCATCACGCACCCATCCATTTGGCAGCAAGACGAGATGCGTAGATAAGGGAATTCCCGGCATTATGGTTTTTTCGAGGTTTGGCCTGATGATCTTATGGATATATTCCTTGAGTAGGTCAAGGGCTGTCCACACCTCAGAGTTTTTAATGAAGAGACCTTTATAATCCTCTGAAATTCCAGGAAAGAACCAATCAAGATTACGAATAGAAGATATATTAATGTGTTTTGTCAATCTCTAAGGCCTATTTAAATATGAAGACGTTTAAAGGTTCTGAGTTCAGAGGTTCGGGGTTACTTAAATAATAAACTATCTTTCAGCAAACGTTTAGCTATTTCAATATCATAGAGATGAAGCGGGGGCTTTCCCCTTCCGTCTTCCTTATAGAAATCGGCTGCTTGCTGAATTGCAGGCCATTCAATCCAGCCATGATCATCCCACATGCCGGGATCATCCGCATTCCACATCCTGAATTCTACAGTATCAGAGCCGGATCGAACATACATGCGTATCTTTTTATTCTCAAGAATTGGATTGTAGTATAGTCCTAATTCATCCTGCACAGCTTTCTCCTGAAACATGTTTATTTATTAGCAGAATCATAAGCTAAACTTTTGTATCCCAGCGGTCAATACTTGATATCCATAGTGGAGAAAAAAATTGTCTAACGAGTATTCAGCAAAACCTAAGGTTTTGCTGGAGCCTCTTGCAACAAAGGTGTTATATAGAATTTATGATGAGGGATTGAGGAGAGGTTAAAAATGATTTATCCGGTTTTTCAATGGGAACAAGGTGTTTTTCTTGCTGATTTTCACATTCATTCCCACTTTAGCAGGGCAACGAGTCCTAATATGCATCCAGCTATTATTAATCGTTTCGCCAAGCAGAAAGGATTATCTGTTGTCGGCACGGGTGACTTCACCCATCCGGGTTATCTTGAAGAATTAAGGGAGGAATTGGAGCCTGAGGGTACGGGACTCTATGTCTGCAAAGACGACCCTGAGGGAACAAAATTCATCCTCACCTCTGAGGTATCCAACATCTTCACCCAGGGCGGAAAAAGTCGAAGGATACATACGGTTTTTTTTGCGCCTGATTTCCAGGTGGTAGAAGAGATCCAAAACCGTGTTGGGTCAATAGGCAATATCTCTTCAGATGGCCGTCCAATCCTCGGTTTTCCGGTAAAAGAACTTGTCAGAATAATAATGGACGTATCCTCTGACTGCTTTGTACTGCCGGCACATATCTGGACTCCATGGTTTTCTCTGTTTGGTGCAAAATCCGGCTTTGACACACTGGAAGAGTGCTTTGAGGAACAAAGCGAGCACATTTTCGCACTGGAGACCGGGCTCTCTTCAGATCCTCAGATGAACTGGCGGCTGTCCGCCCTGGATAAATACACCCTGCTTTCAAACTCTGATGCCCATTCCCCCCCCAAGCTGGCGAGGGAAGCAAATGTCTTTTCCTGCGAGCTTACCTATGAAGCAATTACTGCTGCCATCAAGGACCCGGGCCGTGGCTTCGATGGGACTATCGAATTTTTTCCGGAAGAAGGTAAATATCACTTGGATGGTCATAGGGCCTGCAATATTTGCATGAAACCACAGGAGACAATTGAGCACAAAGGCAAGTGTCCGGTATGCGGCCAGAATCTCACAGTAGGTGTCCTGCACCGGATAGAGGAGCTTGCTGACAGGCCTGAAGGCTTTATTCCTGAAACTGCAAAGCCCTGTGTACACCTTGTACCTCTTGAAGAGATTGTCGCTGAGGTATTTGGTGTGCGCACCATTACAGGTAGAGTGAAAAAAGAATACCTGAGACTGATTCAGCTTGGAGAATCTGAGATGAATATACTCCTCTGGAAGAGTGAGGAAGAGCTTCAGCGCTTTATACCTGAAAGGATTTTAGAAGGAATACTGCGCATGAGAAAGGGTGAGATAAAAATAAGTCCCGGTCACGACGGGCTCTATGGAAAGATCAGCCTTTTTTCCAAAGAGGAGAGGGAAGATCTGCGGGCCTCAAGGACAAAGGCCTCCTCAAAACAGAAGGCGATGCAAATGAATTTGTTTTAACGTGAAAATATTTTTTGAATCAGTTTTTCCGTATTTTGTCACAGTGTTAATCCTTATCACCCTATTTGTACAAAGTGGTGAATAACCCCTCAACCATGGCTGAGGGGAAATGCCCGTTCCGGAAAGTTTGCTTGTAGAGGTAATTGGGGTACTGGTAATACAGTCCAATCTTGAGTATAACCTTCATTGAGCGATTAGCTGTTAGCCATTAGCGTTTAGCTTTGAAAAATGGTTCATTACGGATTAATGTGGTAATCCGTAATGAACAGCTATTAGCATTTAGCTTTTAGGTATTAGTAACCTATTTGGTGTCTGAACGAAAACTAACCAAAACTGTCATTTCGAGCAAAGCGAGAAATCTTATCGTACTGAAAATACAGGCATTAAAGATTTCTCCCTACGGTCGAAATGACAAAAAGAGGGGTTTTCGTTCAGGCACTATTTGGAAAACAGCAGCAAATTAACAGCTAATACCTAATTTTGTAATAGCAGAACATCCTGTAATCATTAAACTAATAGCTAGCTGCTAAAGGCTAATCGCTCAATTTAGGTATTAATAGTACTTGAGTGATTATAGGAGCAACCTGACAAAGGCACTATATTGGCGACATATAGCTATGAAAAAAAATAATCGGAAAAAGAAACTGAGTATCATAGGTGCAGGGGCAGTGGGAACAGCCGCTGCCCAGTGGGCTGTATGCAAATCTATTGCGGACACCATAGTACTATTAGACGTCATGGCAGGTCTTCCCAGTGGAAAGGCACTGGATCTCTTCCAGACATCCCCGCTATCTGGATATACAGGGAATATTGCCGGTACTGATGACTATGCTGATACCGCCCAGTCAGACGTAATCATCATAACCGCCGGGCTTGCCAGGAAGCCGGGGATGAGCCGGGATGACCTTCTAGAGAAAAACGTCCGGATCATTCGAGAGGTTACTGAGGAAATCGTCAAATATTCTCCTGACGCATGCCTGATAGTTGTCACGAATCCTATTGATGCCATGGTCTACACGGTCTTTAAGGCATCCGGATTTCCGAAACAGCAGGTTGTGGGCATGGCAGGTGTCCTGGATTCTGCCAGGTACCGCACATTTATTGCCCAGGCTCTGGCTGTAACTCCTTCGGACGTGACAGCCCTTGTAATGGGCGTACACGGCGACCATATGCTCCCCCTGGCCAGACTTGCAAGCGTTGGGGGAGTGCCCATAAAGGAGCTTTTGCCCAAAGAGGAAATCGAAAATATAGTCCGTCGTACTCAACACGGAGGTGCGGAAATAGTACAGCACCTCAAGACAGGAAGCGCATTCTCAGCTCCTGGTCTTGCTGCAGTAGAGATGGCCCAATCCATCCTGAAAGACGAAAAAAGGGTGGTCCCCTGCGCAGCTTATCTGGAGGGGGAATTTGGCATAAGCGGCGTATTCCTGGGTGTGCCTGTGGTGCTTGGGAAAAACGGCGTAGAGCGTATTCTGGAGTTTCCCCTTGCGCCGGATGAGCAGGAAGCCTTACAAAAATCTGTGGAGGCAGTGAAGAAGCAAGTTGCGGCTACGGGCCTATGAACTGTCGGCTGTCAGGGGAGAAGTGAATAATTACCACCGGACTATTACCATATGGATCTTCTTAATCGGGCTGATTGGGGCCCTTGGTGGCCTGGTTGTCTTGTATCGGCTCTTCTGGCTACCTACTCCAACTGTGCCTTTACCTGTTCCTTTAATAGAACAGGTCCCCATACAACAGCTTCCCACCTTTGAGGACCTCAAGGGCAAAAAAGGCCTGCAAAAGGCTATTTCAGCCAGTCTGGAATATCTGGGAGGGCATAAGGATGAGGAGCAAATACCCTGGGGCAATGAATCCATAACTATAGGCACATTGAAAAAGACACTAAGGGCATTTTCCGGACTCCTTGACCAAAATTTTCCTCATGAGGACCTCCAGAGGGAAATCCGCCGCCTGTTTATAGTTTACAGGATAACAGGGGATGAAAAGGGGAAAAAGCCTGCCGGGCCGTTCCTTGTGACAGGTTATTTCCAACCCGAACTGCCCGCTTCTCTTAAGGCGGATGAAGAATTTTCCTATCCCATTTATGAAACTCCCCAGGACCTCATTCGAATAACGCTGAATGATTTTGATTCCTCCCTTCCGCGTGAGACCCTTTATGGGAGGGTGTCCGGGCAAAGTCTGATCCCATACTATACACGAGCGGACATTGACAACGACAGGAAACTCAAGTGTGCCGATGTCCTTGCGTGGCTGCAGTCACCAGTGGATGGGCTTATGCTCCATATTCAGGGTTCAGGAATACTCCGGTTTCAGGACGAAAGCAGGAGATATATCCATTACGCTTCTAGTAATGGTCATCCATATTATAGTATTGGCCAATGGCTTATAGACAAGGGATTGCTACATAAAGATCAGGCCGACTGGCCGGGCATTCGCGCTTGGGCACAGAAAAATCCAAAGGAATTCAGAAAGGCCTTTGATGCCAATCCCAGATATATTTTCTTTAGATGGGAAAAAGAGGGGCCAATAGGAACGCTGGGAAAAGTACTGACACCTATGAGATCTGTGGCCCTTGATCACAAGATCTATCCGCCTGGTGCCCTATGCTTCTTGCAAGTGCCAATGCCTGTGAGCCGGCCGATCCACGGAGGTGCCAAGATTTTTCAGGGCTTTGTATGCAATCAGGACACGGGCAGTGCCATCAAAGGACCATATAGACTGGACCTCTATTGCGGAGAAGGCGATGAGGCTGGACACCTTGCGGGAAGGCTGAAGGCACCGGGATCACTCTATCTGTTTTTGCTCAGGGATGCTGTGCGGGGGACCTGGCTCAGTCAACCCTGAAATCACCTTGCTTTTCCATAACTAACTCATTAAGCTCACAAAATCTTAACCAAGCCGGAACCAAAAAGGTTTGAAGATAAAAACAATTACTAAGGAACGGGAGATAAATAAGTTGAACAAAAATTAATAGGATTTTTTGTTGTATTCAAGGCGCGAGGAGCGAGCATAACGGGTTATGTGATC
>JAGGRV010000587.1 GCA_021159445.1 Deltaproteobacteria bacterium
CCGCGGTTGAAACCCTGCAAAAGCCTATCGGCTGCCAGGGAGTGTGAACGGTTACAATGAGCCCGATCTCGATAATCGCTGGCGATTCGGGTAGGCTGTTTGGGAGCGAGCTATCAAATAACAAGAACCAACCAAAAAACAAAGGGGGCAACAAATGGCAAAATTAACACAGGACATGAAGGACGTGATGGAAAAAAGCAGGGGGTATGCCGTAGCCACGTGTGACAAGGATGGCGTTCCGAACGTGGTTCCGATTCACTTTGTCAAGATCCTTTCGGATGATGAGCTTATAATGGCTGATGTGTTTATGAAAAAGACATTAGAAAATATTAAGCAGAGACAAGTCATGGCTGTCTCCGCATGGGATTATGAAGTCAAACCTCGCAAGGGGTTTCAATTCAAAGGGACCCCCAGGATCGAGACGTCAGGCAAGATTTACGACATGGCGGTTGAGATGGTTAAGGCGGAAAAACCCGACCTGACAGCGAAGTCGGCTGTTGTGCTTAAAATTACGGATATCTTTGTTACCTCTCCTGGCCCAAATGCCGGGAAGAATGTGAATGAAATTTGAAGGCGACAGAAATAGTGTCCAGCAGGCCGGTAGAGTGGTGAAAGGAAAATGAAAGGATAGGTTGCTTTTTTCTGAAATCGTGTCCTAATAGAGGAAGGTGCATTGACATAATTGCCTTCCTCTTTTTTAATAATTTTATAAAAGCCCGGGTGGTGAAATTGGTAGACACAAGGGACTTAAAATCCCTCGGTATTATATACCGTGCCGGTTCGACTCCGGCCCTGGGCACCAAATAAAAAACAGGGCCAAATTGACCCCGCCTCTGAATATGAAGGGCCTATTTGTGGGTAGGACCTAATCTTCGGATGGCCTTGATTCGCTCAAGGACGGGCGGATGGCTGTAGCCCATGAAGACCTTGAACGGATGTGGTGTGAGATTAGAAAGGTTATCCACACTCAGCTTTTTTAGCCCATTGATCATGGCATCAGCATCTCCGTATGTCTCTACGGCAAAAGCATCAGCTTCATACTCGTTTTTTCTAGAAATTATGTTTTCCACGAGTCCTATCAACATCGCGATGGGTGTATAGAGGAAACCAAAGAAAAAAAGACTGGCGTAAACAGACAGGTGCTCCATTTTGAATGCAGCAAATAACTGTTCATTCCCGATGAAAAGGGATAGCAGAAAAAGCGTCAGTCCCATTATAATCACTGATCTGGCTATTGCCTGGATAATATGTTTTTTCTTGTAGTGCCCCATTTCGTGCGCAAGGATCGAAACAAGCTCATTTACAGAATGTCTCTCTATTAATGTGTCAAACAGCACAATTCGGCGTGAACGTCCGAAGCCGGTAAAAAAAGCGTTGCTTTTGGACGATCGCTTGGAACCGTCCATCTTGAATATGCCCTTCATCTTGAAATTCCGTGCCTTGGCGTAATTTTCAATTGCAGTCCGCAACTCACCTTCTTCAAGCGGCACAAACTTATTGAAGATAGGCATGATAACCACAGGGGCAATGAACATGAAGAAAATCTGGAACAGCGTAATCACCACCCAGCAATAAATCCATGCCAGGTTGCCGGTTTTTTCAAAAAACCAGACAACAGCGGCGAACACGATTCCACCGATCAAAGCGGTCAGTATTAATGACTTAATAATATCCAGCAAGTATGTCTTGGGCGTGGTCTTGTTGAAACCGTATTTTTCTTCTATCACAAAGGTATTGTATATGGAAAATGGCAGGCCCAGGATCTTGCTTGCAAAAATCAGTATTCCCGCAAAGACCAGTCCTGTAAGAATTGGCCCCTGTCCAAGGCCTATCGCTATCCGGTCCACAAAATTGAAACCGCCAACCAGAACAAACACGATTGTTATAAGCGTCTGTAGTGTATCCACACAGATTCCGAATCTGGTGTTTTCCCGCAGGTAATTCTGTGATTGCCTGTATTTCTCAACATCATAGTAACCTTCAAATTCCGCTGGAAGCTCAGTAGATACGTGTCGGACGTTCAGCCAGTCCGAGACAAGATCAAGCAGGTAGCGGATAATAAGAATCAGCAGAATGACTATAAGATAAGTGTTCATACAGGTTTCCAATGTTGCCAAAAGGCGTTAGCGTTTCTCCGGGCCTGTCAGGCAAGCGATATTTTATACCACGAATCAGTACTTATGACACGGATAGAAATGAATTAGGGATTAAACAATAACCAGGTTTACTGTTAGGAATGAAAAAAATTCCTTCCATTGAATGGAAACAAACTTCTCTATTTTTATTTTTCATCTAAATTCTGGTACAGCACAGGAAAATCTCCCCTTATTTTATTTATTTAAACGGTATTAATCTTGCTACTTTGTAGGCATTTGCAAGATAAGTCTGGTTATGGAGGTCTACACGTATCATATTCTAGGGAGGAAAGCAGCTATCTTTTTTGCATATTACCATGAACGATTTGACTACTCATTCATTAGAATACAAGCGAAGATGCCGCTTTGATCGCAGGAAAGCAAGAGTATCAATATTTTGCAGGCATTGGCTGACAGGAAGGCGTAAAGCAGTCAGAAGGGAGTCCGATAGGCAAAAATCTTATCAAATTGATACATACGGCCCCAAAACCCTTGTAGCGATTTTAGCCATTATTGCACTCAGCATTTTAGATGCACTATTTACCCTTTTTCTGATTAGCCACGGAGCAACAGAAGCTAACCCGATAATGGCATATTTTTTGGACCGAGGTCCAATTGCATTTTTTGTGGCGAAATATGTGCTGACCACCGTTTGTCTCATACTTATATTAGCTATTAGAAATTTCTACTTGTTTAATACCAAAGCTCGAGTAAAAATCCTGTACGTTTTCTTTATGATTTATTTTGCTTTGGTTGTTAAGTGGGAGCTGTATTTAATCATCTTTGCTATTTAGGGGCCGGGTTCATCCCCGCCCGTGAAATTCTATCTTACGAAGGTTTTATATCTACATTCTTGAGATAAGGGACTTTTTTCTTTAATGTATCCTCCATCTCATCTATCTTTGCCCCTACTGTCCTGGTGATTCTGTTGGAAAAGGCCGCGCAGAACTGCAGGAAGTCCCCAAATGTCTCAATCTCCCGAAAGTCATCTCTCAGGCTATCTTCCATCTCTTTTATGAGGAGATAGCCGTTAAACTCCACCTCAGCACGGGTCCGGTGTTCATACGGTGTCAGGAGGATCATCCGGATGTCCTTGATATGTTCCACGAGCGGAAAAGAAGAGATCTGCTTTCTTACCTCATCCTGTAGTTCTTTAGGCGATGCCTTTTCAATGAGATTATGCAGATTCTCCCGCATAAGGACTATTGCAATGACTGCCAGGATGATACCTATGACTATTGAGCCAATGGAGTCCCAGTAAACCTTACCTGTATATTTTGTGAGAAACAGGGTAATAGCAACCAGAATTACGCCAAAGACCGCTGCGCTGTCCTCCATGAGTACTGCCAGATTTGCAGTATCCCCTTTTTTTCTGTCATGCCAGGCAACTACCAGTGAACCTCCTTCAGCCAGAAAGGATATCCCAAGGACAATGACCGTCCATTTGTTTATCTCAGGCTCGTAAGGATACAGCAGTCCGTGGATGCCGTGATAGACGGTGACTCCGGCACCTACAAAGAATACGCCGCATGCGGATATAAGCCCCCAGACAAACCGCTCCTGACCTCTCCCAAAGGGGAATTCACGGGACGGACCTATATGACTCCTGCGAATACCTATCCACAGCAATGCCTGGTTTGCGGTGTCAGCCAGAGAGTGTATGGCCTCTGCGAACATAGATGCACTGCCTCCCATCAGGGCGACAATAAACTTCAGACAGCAGACCAGGGCATTAGAGCTAATAGCTACCTTTACTGACCTCATTTTTCATATTCCTTAAATTTCTATAATTTAAATTGAGCGATTAGCCTTTAGCGGTTAGTTGAATAATTACAGGATGTTTTATTATTACAAACTTCACCCGTTGGGTGTTATTTCTAATTAACGTAAGGCCTTGATTTTTCAAAGCTAAACGCTAATGGCTAACAGCTAAAAGTTACTTTCTGCTTCCCTTACGCGGATGGTGAAATGACATTTTCAGAGGTTTAAAGGGGCCTACTGTAAGTTCAAGGACCTTGTCTCGCGCGAACCTTTTAATTCTTTTGATCTCAATTCTAGCGGTGTCCCCTTCCTTCTTAAAAAGCAGGGCGAGTTTGAGGTCGGAAATGTCCTTAACTGGCTCTCCATCAAAGCTCAACAACAAATCCCCGGACTTCAGGCCGGATTTCTGTGCAGGACTGTTATGCATGACTTTTTTTAGCACCACTCTATTGTCCTCATCATTCAGAATCACTCCCAGCTTGGCGGAAAAGGGCGGCTGTACCATAGGAGGAAACAGGAAAAAGTCTGCCATGTCCTGTTCTATGCTATCACAGGTTGCGTTAGCTATTATTATTGCTTGATCGTATTTCCCGCGCCTGTGAGTCCTTGAGGGGATACCATCGCCAAAGGCAATGTGTCCGTTTCCGGCAAGCACCACCATCTGACGATCAGGATTATTGTTCAGGTAATCGTGGACGCTCTGCGCCATTGTCTCATCCCAAAGGACCTGGGCCTGATAAAAGTCGTCAAAATTCTTGACTTTGCCTTCAGGGTGTTCTTTAAAAATTTGCCTCAAACGTGTTTTATAGACTGTATTTGACCAGTCAAGCTCCATCGGCACCTGCTTCAACTCTTCGTCCGACAAGGACTCAAGGCCCTTTCTTGCCACCTTTTTTGAAATTTCCGCCGGAAGGTTGAGCGCCAGGATCGGGATATTATGCTCCTTGCAGTATTCTATGATCGGGCGGTAGAAGTGATAATCATACCTCCATCTTTTAAGGTACTCGCTCTCTCTCAGGAAGGTCTTTTCGTCTATCTGACCATCCAGATACCTGTCAAGTACATCCTGAAACGGGCGCTGGAACATCTCCATGCCTACGGCAATGTTGCGATCCCGTCTGTCAAGCCCCTGGATGACCCTCAGTTGGGCAATGTGATGGCTAAACCTGTCGTGACGTTCTCCAACATAGATCACCCGCTTTTCAGATACGTCGTTGATTATCCGGTCCACAGAAGAGAGATCACTGGCAGCAATCCCCATAATTTCAGTCTGCAGGGCCAGGCGTATTCCATTCTGTGTGCCCTCTGTGTGTTTTTCCACCAATTTGCCGTCCTTGAACCTCAATGTGCTGTAGCGCCCGTAGTGCGTGAGTTTTTTCAAGATAAACTCCAGTTCTTTTGAAGAACCGGCCTTTACCAGGACAACCACACCTGTTGGGTTTATGGGATTTTCTCTAATAGTGATGATGACTCCATTGTCCGGATCCGGTATTTCCCCTGTCAGTCGTTTAAGCCTCGGAGCAGGGTCTCCCAGTATTAGCAATGAACCCTTGTTCAGGTCTGAGTCGGTCAGGCTGTCAATATTTTTTTCTTCAAATCCCAGTGATTGAAGAAAAACAGCAAATTGACAATAGATCTCTGAGCTCTGCGAAGGGAGCACAAAGAACTTGTGCTCTGATCCCAGGAGTCGGGAGAGTACAGGGGGAAATTCAGGGACATCCAGCTTGCGCATTAGATCGTAGTCCGGGTCCAAAGTCACGCTGAGGGGCTGCCCTTTGATTTCAATGTCCACAGATTCCTTTTCAGTCTTTACACGGACACTGCGGCGCACTTCCCCGGATGTGGTTTCTAATACCAGAGGCACTAACAGGGAGTAAGGGCTTTCAGTACCCTGATGTATAGTCACTTTTAGATTCTGAAGCCCGCTGCCCGGATAAGTGATATTCCCCTTGCTTATGGTGAGTACCGGCACGTCTTTTCTATCAAGCCATTGGTCAAAAAAGACAGATAGGTCCTTTTTGCTTGTGTCTGAAAAGATGGTTTCCAACTCGCTCCAGCTCGCCATCTTGAACCGGTAATCCAGGACAAATCTTTTCAGGGCCTTGTTAAAGGCATCTTCACCTATCTCCTGTTCCAACATGTGAAACAACATCGCCCCTTTGCCATAACCTACGGCCTTTGAGGCCCTGTCTGTCCTGAACCTGAACTGTGCAAGGGACATGGCTTTGTCTTCATTAACGTAGCTCTGGTAGTCCACAAGTAATCGATGCCTGTAGTCGTTGCCTCGGCCTTTCTGTTTTTCATACAGATAGTCTGCCAGGTATGTGGTAAGCCCTTCACTCCAGTTACCTTCTTCTGGGTCCACATAGACAGAATTTCCAAACCAGGAGTGGAGTATCTCGTGGCCCAGGGAGGTATCCACAATGAATGGAAGTCTTGCCACCTCTTGCCCGAGAAGGGTGTAAGTGGGAAGGCCGTAGCCTGTGGGGGCACGGTTTTCCACTATTGCAAATCGCTTGAACGGGTATGGGCCAAGGAGGCCTTCATATAAATCAAGATAGTGTCTGGACTTGTCAATGTATTTCTGAGCGAGTTCCTTATCCTCAGGGAAAAAATATGCCGCAATCTCAATACCATCACGACGTTCCAGACTGACTTGATACGGGCCGGCAACCAGTGAAAGGCCGGTCCTTGGATGGGGGAATTCAAAGATATAGATGCTTGTCTTTTCCCTGTATTCCACCTTCACGGCATCTGCCTCAGACACGGCCTTGAAGTCTGTAGGCACTGCAGCTTTGAGTTCGTAGCGGGCAAGCCCCTCCAATGTCGGACACCAGCCATCAAGCAATACAACGCCTTTTGTGTCTATGAAATTATCCGTCATTGTATGGTCATTTTTTGGGCCGGTCCTGGGGCTCAAGGGTGGAAAATCTCTATGAAATTGAATCCTGAGCAACCTGTTTCTGCCGGAAGCTGCAACACTGAAAGAGCCGTCTTCAATGGAAGGATTTATAGCCTGCCCCGCAAGGGTTACACGGTCTAATTCCACACCTCCCACATGTATCCGTACAGATTTTTCCATGGGGAGTTCAGTTGAGGCCTTTCCCTTTATCCGGCGGTTTCCCATATCCAGTGTCACGTCGATACTAACCATGAGGATATTATCCTTGTTTTTGTTTACTTCAGACCAGGCCGAGGGATCAAAGGCCGCTAAAAACAACATGAGAAATAGAGATACTGACAGAAAATACAAAGTTTTTTTCATAATTTACTCTCTTCAAATCAATACATAAGAAAATATATAATACCCACTATCACAACGCTTATAACACGCAGGGTTTGACCCATCATGAGTATGATTATACCCATTTTTGGCTGAAAGATGCCCAGATATCTCGGAAGTTGGTGTCTCAGTGCCCTTACAGGGGTTGCAATTACGCTGCCGGCAAGAAGTGCCAGTACGGTTTCTTTCACAGTGAGCACCCCTGCACTCAGCATGGCCCCGGCTGCGGCAGCTCCGGCGGTGAATTCCGCAACTATACTGAATACTACCACAGATATGCCTTCCACAGGCAGGGCCTCAATGGCAATTATTGATGCACTCTTGTCCTGAAGCCACTCAAAAAATTCCCATTGCTGAAGGAGAACTACCATAATATAGATGGGCACGGTATACATGGCGATCTGGCTCAGGCGGCCCGGGACATATCGGGCCAGGAGTTTTTTTACTCGCTCCTTTCGTGGTTCCGATTCTTCTTTGTTTTGATGTCCCTGCGCTGTTTTCCCCATTTTCTTTGGTGATGACAGGATTAAGCGGCCCAGGATGAGGACAAATACGGTCCTGAGCAATGCAGCAATAAAAGTTAGGCTTACGTATATCAATCCAGCCGTCCCGACCAGGGGTATAATGATGGCAATGGTAATTGGCAAATGCAGCGTGTAGGAAGGGAGACCCAGGTCCAAGAGTGTGGCCAGAAGCAACTCTCTTCTGCTTAATTTTTTCTCTTTATAGGCATTCCATAGAATGGTATTTGCAGCGACACCTGAGAGAAAGGCGGTTGTAAAGGCAGTCCCGCTCCAGTCACTGAAGTTGCCCGTACGCATGAGTGGTCTGGATAGTCTCGCAACTATTTCGGACCAACCCATTCCTTCTACCAGAGCACTCAAGCCGAGGCTAAGGGCCATAATTATCAAGAGACGGCTGAGTGGCCAGAATATTCGATGCACAATCAGCGGCAGGTCCACCCCCGGGGCTATGAAAAGGAGTCCTACAGACAGGAAGGTAATTGCTGCCCAGACATATGGTGCTGGTTTCGGCCTTTTCTTATGCTTTACGTTATTTTGTTTGCCGGGCTGTAGCATAGATACGCATTCTTACCAATTGACACTGAAATCTGCAAAGAAATACTAATCGTTCACGGTTCAAAGGTTCAGATCTTCAGTGGACCCTGAACCAGTGAACGCTTACCAAGAATACAAGCCACTGTATTTGGCGGCCGTAAGCCGTAATGTGATCGGTCCGGCATGTTTCGAAAAATTGTGAAATGTGTTATGTTGATTCTAAAAAGGCTACGATTCTTGGAGTTGTTGTTTGAAGCTATTAGAGGTTAATCAGTATGTTTAATGTTGGCGATTTGGCAGTGTATCCTGCACATGGTGTGGGTTTGGTCGAGGGTATAGAGGAAAAGTCAATATCCGGGACCGAACATATTTTTTATGTGATACGTATTCTTGACAATGACATGAAAATCATGATTCCCAGGGAAAACGCCGAACACATCGGACTCAGGAGTGTCATCTCAGGTAATGAGGTCAAACAGGTCTATGCCATCTTAGAGGAGAAGGATGTAGAGTTTATTCCTCAGACATGGAACCGTCGTTACCGGGAGTACATGGATAAGATAAAAACAGGTTCGATTTTCGATCTGGCAGCAGTCTTGAGGGACCTCTATATCTTGCAAATGGATAAGCCCCTTTCATTTGGGGAAAAAAAGATGCTGGATACTGCCAAGTGTTTACTGGTCAAGGAACTCTCCGTTGCCCAGGATAAAAGAGAAGAAGAGATCACCGAGGAAATCGAATCTATTTTTAATAATGTGGATACAGAGGTCGAGGTTGAAGCCTAGGCTGTTTCATACTGCTCTTCAAAGTCTGGGGGCGTGGACCAAAGGCGCTCCAATTCCTCGTTAAAGCACGGATTCAGCTAGGTGTCATATAGTATGGCAGACATCGCCAAGTACGTAGTTATAAAGGTAAGTGACGATGGCGCCGGGAAGAGACTGGATAAATTTCTTGCCTTAAAGGACCTTGGTTTTTCAAGGTCGCAAATTCAAAACCTCATACACGACGGCCATATAAAAGTCAGAGGACATGCAGGAACGTCCTCAAGTCTCAGAATCAAGGCCGGAGACAGCATTGATATCCATATTCCTGCTTTAAAACCGCTGTCTGTTGAACCTGTTTCGATCCCCCTGGCAATCGTTTACGAAGACAGCTACCTGCTTGTACTGGAAAAACCAGCCGGTCTTGTTGTCCATCCAGGGGCAGGGGATGAGGATTACACCCTGGTTCACGGCCTTCTGTACCATTGCCAAGATCTTTCGGGTATATGCGGGTATCTCAGACCGGGCATTGTACACAGGCTTGACAAGAACACATCAGGCCTGATGGTCGTAGCAAAGAATGATGAGGCACATCGGGGATTAGCGGAACAGTTCAGGGCGGGAAAGATAGGCAAGACCTATCTGGCTCTGGTCCGTGGCCGGCTCCGGGACAGGAGCGGTCGTTTGGATTCAGCCATAGGACGTCACCCGGTTAATCGCAAGAAGATGTCCACTAGATCCAGAAATGGAAGATCTGCCATTACCGAGTGGCAGGTTGTTGAAGAGCTCAAGGGCGCAAGCCTTTTATCTTTGAAGATACGTACAGGGAGGACACACCAGATCCGTGTCCATATGAGTTCCTTGGGGCATCCTGTCCTGGGTGACGCCTTATATCGTGGGCCTATGGAATTCAGGGTTGGGTATGCAGTTATTCCGATTCGAAGACAGATGCTTCATTCTGCCTGTTTGCAGTTTACTCATCCCATTACAGGGGAAAAAATGAAATGGGAAAGCAACCTGCCCGCAGACATGGCCTCTGTCCTTGAGAGGCTCAGAGGCCTGAATGGCTGAATGGTTCAAGTGACGGGAATCAATACCTGGTATAGTTTGCACAGTCCTGTTTGA
>JAGGRV010000355.1 GCA_021159445.1 Deltaproteobacteria bacterium
CTTTGAAACCTGAAAAAGGCTGTTGGCTGTCAGGGGGGAAAGTGAATAATTACGGCCTGATTTGTACTATCCATGCGCCCTATTCAGATCTTTCCCTGGGGGCGATAGATCAAAAAGTCCGCAGGATCTCTATAGAGAGGATAAAAAAAGCATTGGATCTTGCGTCTCTGTTTGAAGCAAAATCTGTGGTATGCCATACTGGCTTTGACTATAGGCACTACTTTAATTTAGAAGATCGTTGGATAAAAAATGCCATAGAATCTATGACTATTCTCTTAGAGTACGCATCTCCATTGAATATCCCCCTAATGCTCGAAAATGTGTATGAGTTAGACACAGAGATACATAAGGAGATCTTCCGCAGAATCAAATCACCGCTTCTCGGATTCTGCCTGGACTTCGGTCACCAGAATGTGTTTTCAAAAACCGGCCTGGATAAATGGCTGAAAGATTTGGGAGATCAAATGGGTCAGATTCACCTCCACGATAACATGGGAGTGCATGACGATCACCTCGCTATTGGAGAAGGAGTTCTTGATTCTGATAGCCTTTTCTCGTGGCTTTACGCTCAGGGGAAAACTCCTATCCTGACCCTTGAACCCCATGGAGAAGCGGCTGTAATACCCGTCTTGGAGGGACTCGCCGGATTGCTTAGTACTTATCCAATAATACCAGATTATGCATGACAAATT
Organism: Deltaproteobacteria bacterium; assembly: GCA_021159445.1. Lineage (GTDB taxonomy): Bacteria > Desulfobacterota > Dissulfuribacteria > Dissulfuribacterales > UBA3076 > UBA3076. The sequence continues at coordinate 693 of JAGGRV010000355.1, forward strand.
CTCCATCAACTTTTGTCTGATTGTACTGCAGAAAGACAGGATTTCGCTAAAAATGCTATGGAACCGACCTGAGCTGCTTTATTATGGTATTAATATTGTCCTTGGCATTGGGACTGAGACTGGCGAATTTTACTCCCATGCCCCGCCTCTGACCTTCAGAAGACACACTTCGACTCCAAGTCACTTCGCCATTTACCCGAATGGGGTAATCACACCCAGGTAGCAGAAACTCCAATCTCAATTGAGTCCCTGGCTCAAGTGGTTTTGGAGTTGCTATAAACATTCCCCCAGTACTGATGTTATCAACAAAATTTCTAAAAAAACTGTCTACAGTATGATAATCTACCTGAATGATCGTTGATGTCCTGGGTGTTTTTCTTTGCCCCGCATGTGAAATTCCTTTTTTCATAATGCTCCTCTGATAAACCTTGCAGTAATCCCTTTGCCGAGTTATATATTCCCCACTTTTTTGACTAAAGGATATATTTAAAAGAGAGGATTTTGAAAATGTCTAAGATATGTGAAATATGTAGTAAACGTCCCACCGTTGGTTGCAATGTAAGTCACGCAAATAATCATACCCGCAGACGCTGGCTGCCTAATCTGCAAAGGGTCAGGGCAGTTGTAAACGGACAAACAAAGCACATCCGTGTCTGCACCCGTTGTATTCGCTCCGGCAGAGTAATCAAGCCTTCATAATCAGGTCGAATTTATCCTTAACCTCTCTTTTCTATAATTCGTATAAAAAGGACAATTTCTTAAACTGAATTACTCACGTAGTTAGGCTGAAGCTGTTTAGACTGAAGGCTGAAGAGGTCAGAAGAGTACGATTGCCGTACTTTGAAATATCTGATTCTTGCACCAAACACGGCTTTAAAATGCGTTTTTTCCTAACAGTCTTCAGTCTTCAGCCTATCTACCTGAATAGTTACAAATTGAGGTAGTTTATCCAGGGGAAATGCGCTCTACCAGGTTTACACCCTCAAGCCTCCTTATGCCGGAGAGGATTTTTCTTAGCTGCGTCCGGTCTTTCACATCCACGACAAAGTCGAGAATGGCAGCATAATCCAGAGTTGTGCTAACCTTTGCCTCCAGAATATTTGCTTCTCCGGCACTTATTGCATTACTGACTGCCGCCAACATGCCTTTTTGGTTGACGGTGTTGACTCGAACTTTGGCAGGGTAAGTAGTATTATCAGCATCAGCCCATGTAACCTCTACGCGCCTGTCTGGATCTAAATTACTGATATTAGAACAATTTTCTCTGTGAATCGTAACCCCTCTTCCCCTTGTTATATAGCCTACAACTTCGTCTCCCGGGATCGGTGTGCAGCACTTGCCCAGATGGATCAAGATATCACCAAGACCATGAATTAAGATGCCGTGCTGCTCTGCCTTTTCGGTAAATTCCTTTACCTTTGATTTCTTCTCTTCCGGTTCCTGTTCTTCAGGCTCACCTGCCCGCAGCTTTCTAATTATCTGGGAAGGGGCGACCTTGCCATATCCGGCTGCGATCAGCATATCCTCAGAGGTCTTGAAAGACAGTGCCTCGGCAATTTCAGCACCCTTGGTTTTAATAAAATTGTTAAAATCCAGCCGGTGCCTCTTGAATTCCTTCGCACAAAGGTCCTTTCCCAATGCAAGGCTTTTGTCCCTTTCTTCGATCTTAATCCACTGACGAATTCTGGCCCTGGCACGGCTGGTCTTGGCGAGTTTAAGCCAATCCCTATTGGGAAAGTGCTTGTTGGATGTAATTATCTCTACTGTTTCCCCATTATGGAATTGATATTTCAAAGGCACTATTCGGCCGTTTACCTTGGCCCCTGCACAATGGTTACCTACCTCGGTATGAATCGCATAAGCAAAGTCTATTGGGGTGGCCCCCCGAGGGAACTCCTTGACCTCTCCTTTTGGAGTAAACACGTATACTTCGTTGGGAAAGAGATCCATCTTCACTGACTCAATAAATTCTCTTGGATCATCCAGTTCCTTTTGCCATTCCGTGAGTTCAAAAAGCCAGTCAAACTGGTGTGCCTTTTCCTTGCTGAGTATAGTTCCCTCTTTATACAGCCAGTGTGCGGCAATTCCTTGATTCGCCACCACGTCCATCTCCTCGGTGCGAATCTGGATCTCCATTCTCTCTCCGTGGGGACCTATAACAGTTGTGTGGAGGGACTGATACATGTTGGTCTTTGGAAGACTGATGTAGTCCTTGAAACGTCCGGGAATCGGCTTCCAGAGCGAGTGAACAATCCCAAGGGCCTCATAGCAGTCCTTAGCGCTTTTCATAATGATCCTGAAGGCGATCAGATCGTAGATCTCTTCAAGGGGTATTTTTCTTGTGCGCATTTTCCGGAAGATACTGTATATATGTTTAGGTCTTCCAAGGACTTTGCATGAAAGACCGAAATCAGCCATCTTTTTTGCTATAAGGTCCTTTACTTCATCCATGTGAGCCTTTCTCTTACCCAGGCGGGCCTCCACTTCCTTGTGAAGCCTTTGGTATTCTTCAGGGTAGATATGTAGAAAGGCCAGATCTTCAAGTTCGCTTTTGATCCAGCCGATCCCAAGGCGACCTGCCAGAGGGGCATAGATATCCAGGGTCTCTCTGGCGATCTTGATCCTTTTGTTATCCTTTTGATATTCCAGGGTACGCATGTTATGGAGCCTGTCAGCAAGCTTTACCAGCAAGACGCGGATATCCTTCGACATGGCAAGGACCATCTTGCGGGTGTTTTCTGCCTGTTTTTGGATCTGGCTCTCGAACCGAATTCTGCTGAGCTTTGTAACCCCATCCACGATTTGGGCCACGTCTTTGCCGAACATCTCCTCCAGTTCTTCCAAGGAAGCGAGGGTGTCCTCTACCGTGTCATGCAGGAGACCGGCAGCTATACTGGCCAGGTCCAGATGCAATTGTGCCAGAATATGGGCCGTTGCCAGGGGATGCGAGAGATAGGGTTCGCCGGAAAGCCTGACCTGCCCTGCATGGACCTTGGCGGAGTATATGTAGGCCTTTTCTACCAGACTGGTATTTGTATCCGGGAGGTAGGAATGGATCTTATCAAGTATGTCGTTGAGACGGATCACCGGAGTATTTCAACGGTCCTTTTAACGGCCTCGTTCTTTTTTACTGAGATAGTTTCGCCTGTGGCGCGATTTCTGATTTCCACCTCGTCTTTTTCTTTAAGTCGCTTACCCACAACAATTCTTAGCGGAATCCCCAACAAGTCCGCATCTTTGAATTTTACACCGGGGCGCTCCTTGCGGTCATCGAGCAATACCTCTACACCTTGGGCCATCAATCCATTGTAGAGATCTTCAGCAGTTTCTGACATCATAGTATCTTTGACGTTAAGCAGGGAGATTATTATCTCAAAGGGAGCAACCGGTATTGGAAAGATAATACCGTTTTCATCGTGATTTTGCTCTATGGCCGCTGCTACTGTTCGTCCTACGCCGATACCGTAACACCCCATGACGGCGAACTGTTTTTTCCCATCAGTGTCCAGGAATGCAGCACCCATGGCCTCACTGTATTTGGTCCCGAGCTTGAAAATGTGCCCAACCTCTATGCCGCGTTTAAGTTCTATCTTCCCTTTACACCTGGGACAGGGATCTCCTTCAGTAATGACTCTGATGTCGGCGAATTCCGGCATGGAAACGTTTCTATTCCAGTTTACCCCGGTAAAGTGGGCATCAGGTTCATTTGCGCCTGTTACGAAATCCTTGAGTGTGGAAATGTCTTGATCCGCTACAACCTTCAAGTCCTCGGAAAGGCCCACCGGTCCTGCAAACCCGACAGGCGCTCCGGTAACATTTCGGACCGTGGCTTCGTCGGCAAAATTAAGATCTTCCACTCCCAAAAGGCGCTTAAGTTTCACGCCGTTCAGCTCATGATCGCCCCTTATGAGGGCCGCAACAGGTCTATTATCAGCAATCACTATGAGGGTTTTGACCAGACGATCGGCAGATATTTTTAGGAACTCAGTCACTTCCTCTACTGAACGTTTCCCCGGGGTATTAATTTTCTTACACTCAACAAGGGATTCGTTGGTGATTTGGTGATTTGGTGATTGAACGATTGGGGCAAGTTCAACATTGGCTGCATAATCACAGGATGTGCAACAGGCTATCTGGTCTTCTCCCGTATCTGCCATGACCATGAATTCATGGGAGGCATGTCCTCCGATGCTGCCCGTGTCTGCCTCAACAGGCCTGAACTCAAGGCCGCAGCGCTCAAATATTCGGCAATAGGCCTTGTACATAACCTGATAGGTTTTCTCAAGTGCCTCATCATCCACGTCAAAGCTGTAGGCGTCTTTCATCAGGAATTCTCTGCTCCGCATGAGCCCGAAGCGAGGCCGGATTTCATCTCGAAATTTTGTCTGGATCTGGTACAGATTCAGAGGAAGATCACGATATGATCTGATCTCCTTTCGCACAATGTCTGTGATTACCTCTTCATGGGTAGGACCGAGGCAACTGGTCCTGCCATGCCTGTCCTCAAAACGCAGGAGTTCCTTTCCGTAACGCTCCCATCTGCCGCTTTCCTGCCAGAGCTCTGACGGTTGGACTATGGGCAGAAGCACTTCCTGTGCACCGGCACGGTCCATCTCTTCCCTGATTATTTTTTCCACTTTGCGAAGGGATCTTAGGCCCAGGGGCAGATATGAATAGAGGCCGGATGCCAGCTTTCTGATCATGCCGGCCCTTAGCAACAATTTGTGGGATACAATCTCTGCCTCTGCAGGGACTTCTTTCAAGGTAGGCAAAAACAACTTCGAATATCTCATTATCCTCTGCCTTTCTTTTCTCTATCTTCGACCTTTTGTCTTTCGATTTCCGCCAACTGCTCTACCTCTGTCCAAAAAGTTTCCAGGAGTTCCTGCTCAGGCACTTTTTCCAAAAGGCGATCTCCTTTGAAGATAAGACCGACTCCTTTTCCGCCGGCAAGGCCAATATCCGCTTCTCTGGCCTCTCCTGGGCCATTTACTATACATCCCATTACAGCCAGCTTTAATGGATAGGGAATCCGTTGCGCCCTGCGCTCTACCTCAGAAGCCAAAGAAAAGAGGTCTATCTCACATCTACCACATGTGGGACATGAAATTATTTCCGGACCCCGTTGCCTTATTTTCAGTGCTCGTAGGATTTCGTATGCGACCTGGATCTCTTCTACCGGATCTCTGGTCAGCGAAACCCTCATAGTATCACCTATGCCATCCATGAAAAGGACCGCAAGGGCAACACTGCTCTTGACTGTCCCGGGGATAAGCCCTCCTGCTTCAGTTACACCAAGATGCAGAGGAAAGTCCGTCTCCAGGGACAACTGGCGGTAGGCAGCTACTGTATTAAGAACATCTGAAGATTTTATGGAGATTTTGATGGACTCGCAGCCCATATCAATCACAAGGCCGATATTTCTGAGAGCGCTTTCCACTAAGGCTTCAGGTATAGGACCGCCGAATTTTTTCCTGATGTCCTTTTCAAGGGAGCCCGCATTGACTCCCACCCTCATGGATACTCCGTATTCTTTGACCTTTTCTACTACTCGTGCCAGCTTTTTCCGACCCCCGATGTTTCCGGGATTTATCCTTATGCAGTCGGCACCAGCTTCGATCGAGGCCACAGCCAGACGCCAGTCGAAGTGTATATCTGCAATAATGGGTATGGAAATTGATTTCTTAATTTCTAAAATTGCCTGAGCGGCAGCAGTATCAAGCACTGCCACCCTTATAATTTCACACCCGACCTCCTGCAAACGGTGAATTTGTGCAACCGTGCCCGGGACATCTCTTGTATCTGTGTTGGTCATAGATTGGACTGCAATGGGGTGTTCGCCTCCAATGGCCACATCCCCAACATGAATGACACGGGTAGTTCTACGTGTTTGGATTATATTGAAAATATTTTGTTCCATAGTGATATAATAAATCAGTGTTAGAGATTGGGCAATACAGAGGTATAAAGGTTGACATCAAATCCATAAACATATAGATAACGAATTCAGAAATTGAAGAGTTAAAATCAATAAAACAACCTTCAATTTTTCAATTCGTAATTTCTGAATCAAGTGGACTAAACTGATAAATTGAGGAATTAGAAAATATAAATCAATAATTAACCTCAATCCCTGGATATTTTTCTTTCTGTGGAATTTTTTCAAATTTACAGGTAAGAGTGTTACATTAATAAAATTCTCTGATTGTGTAGAAAAATGGAGCAAGATAAAAAACGCATACTTGTTATCGAAGATGATCAGCAAGTCCGTAGTATGCTGGAGGATTACCTGGTTTATTTCGGCTATGAGGTCGTTACAGCAAGTGATGGACTGCAAGGCTTAAAGGAAATTAAGAGCAGAGATTACAACCTCGTAATAACTGACATAACTATGCCATACGTCAGCGGCATAGGCATCATCTCCGTTCTTAAACAAAATCATCCGGACATACCTGTAATTGCCATTACCGGTTACGGATATCACGCTGAAGAACTCGCTAATGAAAAGAAGGCCGACCGTATTCTTCCCAAGCCCTTTGAAATACAGGAGCTGAAGGAAACTATAGAGAATTTACTCATCTGAACAAGAACTCAAACCTGCTTAGGAACGTACAATAAATAACTTGAACAAATTAATGTCTTTTTTGCCGTCTTCTTCGTTGCTCGTCGATCACATAACCCGTTATGCTCGCTCCTCGCGCCTTGAATACAACAAAAAATCCTATTAATTTTTGTTCAACTTATTTATCTCCCGTTCCTTACCCAATAAAATCTAAATTGAGGAATTGAGGAATTAAAATCAAAAAAGCACTTTCAATTCCTCAACCTTAGGCACTTCAAACTTTAGGCACTTTCCGAACAACAACCGGTTCACCGACACCAGCATCAAGTACCTTTGTGGCACTCTCCTGATTTACAGCTATTTCCAGAAAACCGGAGCTGCCAATAAGGGCCAGGGGCTTACCTTTGGCCACGTCTGAGTAAGTGCTGAGTAAGGATAATTCCATCCCCTTGATATTGGCCTTGAACTGTTTTCTAACAGGTTCCCTGTGCTGGATGAGGTCAGCGGGTATATTGAGAATCAGGCTTCCAAAGCCGTCTACATGTATTACTTCTCCTTTGATATACCGGTCCCTGATAACCGGTTCGGGCCATGCAAGCCGAACAGGGTCTGGGCAGGGAGGGCCAAAGGAGTGTGGCTCTACTCCAAGGCTCAGATGGGCAGCAACAGGGGCAAAGATATCTCTTCCATGGAATGTGTCACTGACCGGATGTCTGAAATAGCGACTGTTATCTATGCTGAAGCAGGTTACTTTTTTAGAATATCGGAATACCATACTCAAAAGACCGTTGTCTGGTGCCAAAAATGTGTAATGCTCCGTAACGGCCAGGAGATTGATCCTTTGAGACCCAACACCCGGGTCAACTACAGCGAGAAAGACGGTTCCAGAGGGGAATTCCCTAAAAGCCGATCCCAGGACAAAGGATCCGCCTATGACATCCTGTGGGGCAACTTGATGACTGATGTCCACAATATGCAGGGCGGGATTGATGCCAAGCACGACTGCCTTGACTATCCCAGCATAAGGGTCCTTTAATCCGAAATCACTCAGAAAGGCCAGGATCATCACTGAACCTGCAAAAGTGGGCCAAGATGACCGTAACTATGGAATGGCTGTAAAATCAAATATGACATTCAACTGGTCGGGGCGAGAGGATTCGAACCTCCGACCCCCTGAACCCCATTCAGGTGCGCTTCCAGACTGCGCCACGCCCCGACATACAGCACTAACTTATGAATTCAAATATACTTTCAGACTCGCTCGGATACCATTTTTTTGAATATACGTCAAGGATTCCGCCTTGACGGTGTGCTATGTCAGGTGATCAGCTCGCCCAGACAAGTATATTTTATGATGCTTTATTAATTAAATCCACGGGGTATGGTTACCATAGATATCCGGTGATGTTAAAGGAGAATGCAGTATAACACATTGATAGTATAAGTAAAAAGAAGTATCTCAGTTGTGATACTGTTGCCCGTATCTTATATGAATTATCCAGAAAATGACAATGGGTCTTGACAAGTTTTGGCTAACTCAGTATGAAGAGGGGCTTTCTTTTTGAGGCGACTCGCTTTTCTCTATCATAGGAAACAGGAAAGAGGAGTAAGCCTCTTTTATTTTTTAAAAGAACAATTTTCTAGAAGTAACGTTAAGAGGAGTATGCGGATGCCGACTATCAATCAGCTAGTCCGAAAGGGGCGCAAGAAGATCAAAAAGAAGACCAAGGCGCCTGCCTTGGACTCCTGCCCGCAGCGCCGTGGTGTATGCACCCGTGTCTATACTACGACCCCAAAGAAGCCTAACTCGGCCCTTCGAAAGGTAGCTCGTGTGCGTCTGACCAATGGCATGGAGGTTACGTCCTATATCCCAGGTATCGGCCACAACCTGCAAGAACACTCAGTCGTATTAATTCGTGGGGGGCGTGTCAAGGACCTTCCCGGTGTTCGTTATCATATTGTTAGAGGGACATTGGATGCCCTTGGGGTTCAAGATAGACGAAAGGCAAGATCAAAGTACGGAACAAAACGGCCCAAGTAGCTGGTCGGCATCTTGAATTATATGGTTTTTTTGTAAAAAGCGATTCTGATCAGAGTTCCTGGATGTAAAGTGTGGAATTCTCGAAGAATAAGGTTTATTTATAAAGTGCGTCGTCATAATAAAGAAATTGAAATAACGCAGGAGATGGGGTATTTTCAGCGGAAATCAGATATAAAACACGGGTAAGAAAACTATGCCAAGGAGAAGAGAAGTCCCTAAGCGGATTATAGCACCAGACCCAAAGTATAAAAATACTCTGGTGTCTAAGTTTATTAACGGTTTGATGCGCGAGGGCAAAAAGAGTATTTCTCGAAGAATTTTCTATGATGCTATGGATCTTGTAGAAAGGCGTTCTAAGGAAGAACCTGTCAAGGTCTTCGAACAGGCAATGGAGAATATAAAACCTGTGTTGGAAGTGCGGTCCAGGAGGGTTGGCGGTGCAACTTATCAGGTACCGGTTGAGGTTCGAACGGATCGTAGACAGGCGCTGGCCATAAGATGGCTTGTGGGTTTTTCTAAAAAGAGGGGAGAAAAATCCATGGCCCAGCGATTGGCCGGAGAGTTACTGGATGCTTATAACAGAAGGGGAGCGGCTTTCAAAAAGAAGGAAGATACCCACCGTATGGCTGAGGCCAACAAGGCATTTGCACATTATAGATGGTAACTGCAAGTATTAAATTTTGCTGATGAGCCGCAATCGGTTTTGATGACAAAGTAAAAGATATATGGGACCTAACGCAACCAGCGCTTGATAATTTAGTGGAGGATTATCATGAGCAAGCAAAAATTTGAGCGTACTAAGCCGCACGTCAATGTAGGTACAATTG
>JAGGRV010000631.1 GCA_021159445.1 Deltaproteobacteria bacterium
CCGCGGTTGAAACCCTGCAAAAGCCTATCGGCTGCCAGGGAGTGTGAACGGTTACGAGCTGTTGTATCTAGACCTTAATCGTACAGGAAAAATAGAAAGCCATCTGAAGGCACAACTTGTAAAACCTCTAATTGGCAAAAATTTTATAGGAGATCAATTTTTTACCGACGGTAAGGTTTATATAATTTCAGTACAATAAAGGTATTAGCGCCGCAGGATATAGGGGACGGCTCAATATACCCGGTGCGATTAATCATGTCATCACCAGGGGTTTAAATCGCCAAGATATCTTTCTTGACGACTGCGACCGGAATGACTTTCTTGGTCGACTTGAAAAGAATCTTTCTTTGACTGGCTATAGGTGTTATGCATGGGTGCTGATGTCCAACTGTCCATCTACTTATCCGCACAAGTAATAGACCCTTTGGGGATCTGATGCGGAAAGTTCTCACCGGTTATACTATCTCCTTTAACCGTCGGCATGGGCGGCACGGTTATCTCTACCAGAACCGATATAAATCAATCCCGTCCCCATCCCATCCCATCCCATCTCTTCCTCTTTATGTTGTCCCTGTGCGTTAAAGCCTAAGAGGGCCCTAAAATAGCCGGTGTTCCCTGATTGATAGGAGTGACTGAGATTGATCGCACATGGTAGGTATTCCTAAAAAAAGTAGCGGCCTTTTATAAGGTCAGCAGCGAGAGGCTGGCTACAGCATGCCAGGTTGCATCGAGAAAGGCGGTCGCCCCTTGGATGCGGGCGAAGCCGCCGGTTCCGGTCCGGCAGGCCAGAATGAAGGCGCGGGCGCCGTCAATGTCCAGGGGCTTGGCGCCAAGCAGGGCCAAGGCCCGGAGGCAAGTATGGCAGTTCTCAATAAAGGATGTGGTACCGGGCAGAAACCCAAAGCCTCCGTCGCCATTCCTGCAGGCCTGGAGCCAGGCAATCAGGTCATTTCGTTGTGCTGGCCGGTCGGTGCGTTTCGCGTTTGTCAGATACAGGATCATCCAAAGTTCGGCTGCTGTTCGCCAGCGGACTGGGGCATAATCCCCGGTTATTTTCATCACGGCGTTGTCCGCGGCACCAAGGACCTCCTTCATAATTCGAGCGCAGTAATACCTCTCACTTAGATTAAATGGCACCCTCACGCGTCGTTCGACGAGCGTCATCGTTCTGGACTCATCCACCCGCACCCCGGCCAGGCGGCTGGGGTAGAGAACATGAAAAGTGGTCCGCGCCGTTATCCAGTCCGTTTCCGCCATACGGGAGAGATACTCCTTGAGAGCTGTATCTTGCCGATAGAAATGGCCGGGGGTATCTCCAAGTGTTTCGATAATACGGAGTGCATTATAGGTGTCCTCTGCTGTGGCCGGGAGGCTTGGGATGGCTGCATAACCTCCTGTTTCCTTCCGCCGTGCCTCGACAAAGGCCAAGATTCCTTTTGTGATATCTTCTCGCATCTTGTATGGCTCCTGAACTGTCTGCGTATTTCTGCGGCTAAAAACAAAAGATTTGTTTCTCGCTTTTCAGGTTGAAACTCCTTTCTTTCCAAAAACGATAAAGGCCACCAAAGCCACTGCGGCTGATATGGCGGTTACTGCACCAAAGTAGAATGTGGCTGCGGGCGAGATATGGTCCCACAACCAACCTCCTATAAAGCTTGCCGGGAACATGGCCAGCCCGATGGCCGTATTGTAAACGCCAAAGGCCATAGCCTTGAAGTCGGACGGGATTATGGTGGTAAGAAAGGCCTTCTGAACTCCTTCCGTAAGCCCCATGTATATTCCATATAAAGCGAACAGAACCCAAACAACCTTGACATCTGCCACGGTTGCGAAGCCGTAGTACACGACCGCGAACAGAACAAACCCGCAGAGTATGATCCTTTTTCTCCCAAACCTGTCTGCCGCCATACCGGCAAAGATGGATGACACCGAATAGACAAGATTGAACAGCAAGTAAACAACCGGGATGGTTACGGTCGCAATGCCCACCTGCTGCGCTCTGAGAATGAGAAAGACATCGCTGGAATTTCCAATGGCAAAAACCGTTACGACCAGCAGAAACCACCTGAATCTGCCGTCGAAATGCTTTAACGTGAGTTTTGGGCGCTCGGAATCTCTGGGCAAACGTGATTTCTTTTCAGTTATGAAAAAGATGATCAAAAGTACCGCAAATAACCCGGGTACCATGGAGAGCCAAAATACCTTCCGGTAGTCGTTCGAGAAGATCCATAGAAGGAAGAAAGCCAACCCTGGGCCTACTACCGCACCCATGGTGTCCATGGAGCGATGAAACCCGAAGGCCCGGCCCAAAAATTTTCTATCTGTCGACTCAGCGATAAGGGCATCTCTAGGAGAGGTGCGAATACCTTTTCCGAACCGGTCCATGAATCGGGAGCCGAGCACTGCCTGCCATCCGGCCGCGAGCGCCACGAAGGGCCGGCTCAGCGTCGAGATGGCGTAGCCAGCGGCCATCAACCCTTTGCGGTTGCCGATCCGGTCCGAAAACCATCCCGAAAATACCTTGAGTAAACTTGCGGTTGCCTCGGCGATGCCTTCTATGAGCCCTATTAAAGACTTTTCCGCGCCCAGGACATTCGCGAGAAAAAGGGGGACAAGGGGATAGATCATTTCCGAGCTTACGTCCATGAAGAAACTCACCAGCCCGGTGAAAAAGACATTTTTGCCCACGCCCAGGAATTTCCTTTCTTCCTCCATCATTGTTTTCAATCATCATCTCCTATCGATCCGGTAATGCCCGCTGAAGGCGGATTAAAATCGTGACGAGGCCTTCAGGCGCTTCGGATGCAATAATAAATCAAGGCCGATTCCGGCGGACGCAACATGGACATCGGCTGCCATGAGCGCGTCAACTTGTACTTGGCGATCCGCTCGCTGCGGCAGGCCGAGCCTGTTTTGATCCGGCCTCCACCCATCGCGACGGCGAAATCGGCCATGAAGGTGTCCTCGGTCTCACCGCTCCGATGGGAGATCACATACCCCCAAGCCAGCCTTGCGGCAAAGGTCGATGGCTTCGATGGTCTCAGTCACTCGCTGATGACCCCTGAGACGATTCTCAATCCGTAACCGATGAGTTCGCCGAAACCGGCAACTATGCCAACTACGGTCATGCTGGCCCTGAGGATGGCCAGATAGGGGCCGGTGATGCTCCGAGCAGCCTCATAGGTCATGTCGGCGAAGAGGCTGACAACCCCCAAAAGCAGCACGAAACGAAGGGCAATTTGTTGTCTTCCTTTTTCAATTCAGTCTCACTCTTGGATGATGGTAAATGTGTCATTCTCCCTTATCCCTCTTCTCCCAATCCATTTTCCCGCGGCACTGATTCTTCCTGCTTCTGTATCTTAGGCAAAAGATGGCGGGGCAAGAAAGCGAGTCCAGCGATCAGCGTTGGAACCACGGCACTCGTGATAACCACCGCGACCAAGAAGGAATACTGCTCCTGCGTTACGATGTTGTGCGAGAAGCCATACAAGGCTGAGATCGTTCCGAACGTCAGTCCTGTAGACATCATCAAGGTGTAATACCATCGCTCGTCACGCCTGCGACGGAACTGTCCGATGATCGGGTACAGTCCGAATATTTTCGATATTACCTTCCCACCCAGCAACAGCAGAAAAACAACAGGAGCGGAAACAAGGGCTGGCAGAGAAACGAATGTTCCCGCGCGAAGGAAATAGAACGGAGTGAGGAACCCAACGGTCAAAGTCCGCAGTCGTCTGATCCAAAAGGTGTCTCCATTGGAGAATTCTGCCAGAACCATACCCACAAGATAGGCGGGAAGCACCGCCTCGCTCCCGGACCAAAGCGACAATGCACCCAAGCCGAAAAGGACGAGGATGACCAATTTGGTCCGAATCGCGCCAGTCCTATGGGCGTAAATGCGGGTCAGCCACCGGCTGGTGAAGGGCAATATGGCCAGCACAAAGGACGTCACTGCGATAAAGATGACGGTTTTGTATGTGAACGGCGCAAACAACAATCCCAGGGCGATGACCGTGCCGAGATCGTTGATGAAGCAAGCGCCCAGAATGCCTTTGCCGAAGTCGGTCTTGTTGAAGCCGGTTTCCAGCATGACCGCATAAACAACCGCCATCGAGGTGGTCGAAAGCGCCACGCCGCATAGCAAACTGGCCTGAAGATTCCAGTCCAGAATGTACCGTGCGATGGCCGCACACACCAAGAACGGTGCAAAGAAACCAACGAGACCGACGACCGTCACTTCCTTCAGTTTCTTTCGAATCACGGCCGGTTCGAGTTCGGCACCGGCCAGAAAAGTGAGCAGGACAGCTCCCGAAGCTGCCAGAAACCGCAGCCATTCCAAATTTGAGCCCAAGGCATCAGCCTTGCCGAGGTAACCCGCGACAGCGGCCGCGAGCACGCCAACGCAGATTTCAATCAGGGCGATGGATACCCGCAAGTGGTAGGCGACAACAGCGGAGATAACGGCCGACCCAAGCCATAGGGCGGCGATGGTGAAGATGTGTTCCATGGTGGAGTCCTCCTTTCGTAAATACCTTCCGGGCCATGGCGCAGGCACAAAAAAACCCGCTCTGCAGCGGGTTCTTGGTCGCACGTTATCAACCCCACCGCCACAGAAGCCTGCGCGGTAGGAGTCATCAGCCCGGCCCGGACGGTTATCAGGGGAACTCCATCCCTACCTTATCATATCAACAATAGCACTTGCAAAAGCTCCTGTCAATTGATTAAGGGTTCAGACTCGCAGTGAGGGTCCATCAAGCCAGTTCATGAATCTGCGCCCTGTTAATACTTGGCTGCTTGTCAAAGGGAAAGGTCTCCATGGTCCAATCCCACGGGATTTTTCTCCGCCACGACAAATCTGAAATGTTTTTGGTGGTATGAATGCAGTGATAGAAGTCATGGGATCACAAATGATACGAGTTACAGCAAGGCGGCGAAGGCGTGATCAGCCCGCTTGAAGATCTGTAATATCGGAGAATTAACTCATGATCAGAATCATCCGCGTTGAGTATGACTAATCACTGGTCAAATGAGCCTCCGCAACGTCAGGCCCTGCACCAGGATGGAAAACACCACTATGGCATAGGTAACGGTAACGATCGCCTGACGCTCAGGGCCCATGGGAAGGGAGAGGGCAAGGGCTACGGAGATACCCCCACGCAACCCGCCCTAGGTGAGAATCTTCACCACGTTTGGGCTGAATCTGCGGCGCAGTCTCATCAATGTCATCGGGATTGCGACGCTGAGGAGGCGTGCACTCAGAACAATGGAAACCGCCAGCAGACCGGCCACGACAACATGCCAGGAGAAAGGCAACATCAGCGTCTCCAGCCCGATCAACACGAATAACATGGCATTGAGAATGTCCTCCATGAGCTCCCAAAATTGATCCAACCGTTCCTTGGTAGTGTCAGACATGGCCAGCACCCGGCCCTTATTTCCGATAAGGAGTCCCGCGACCACGATCGCGATGGGACCGGACAAGTGCCAGGCGTCTGCCAGGGCATAGCCACCTGCCGCCAGCACTATGGTGATGAGGATCTCCACCTTGTAGTCGTCTATGTTCTTTAACATCCAATACGCTGTACCGCCACACAGCAGGCCGAGTGCGGCACCACCGATCACTTCACGAATGAAGAGTTCTGCCGTCCCAAACACACTAGGCGTACCATGGTCGACAGCGATCCTATACAATGCCAGAAACAACACTACCCCGATGCCGTCATTGAATAAGGATTCACCACTGATCTTCGCCTCTAGGCTCTTGGGGACATGGGCCGATTTGAGGATGGAGAGAACAGCTACGGGGTCGGTGGGTGAGATGAGGGCGCCGAGCAACAGACAGTAGATCAGCGAGATATGGAATCCAAGCCAGCCAAATACCCACCAGGTCAGTACACCGACTATCAGGGTAGACAGCGCCACCCCAACCGTAGCAAGGATGATGATGATCCACTTCTGGCTTAGGAGGTCATCCAGATTAACATGTAACGCACCGGCAAATAACAAAAAACTCAATACACCGTGGAGCAATGCCCGGCTGAAATCAATCTGTTGTAACGTTGACTGGGCCAAGCCTTCCAGCGGTATCCCAAACCCACCAAGGAGTGCGATCAGGAGCGAAAACACGAGCGCAGCGAACATTACACCGATGGTGTCCGGGAGATGTAACAGACGTTTGTTGATATAGCTGAACAACGCCGAGAACGTTAGTAATAGGGCAAAGATCTCAAACATATTCATGGTGAGAGAGCTCTGCTACCAGCGTATACCCTGATTCATGATAGACCACACGGTGTTTTTCCTCCGGGCTACGGTGTTTTCCTACGAATTTCCTTCCAGGCCCCTTGGGTGCCGGTTCCACAAAAAAATAGCAACAAAACCACAAAAGGGGCAGATCTGATTACACTGCAAAAAGCCTCACTTAGAGATGGCTCCCCTGAACCCCCTAGAGATCAGGGAGGCAATGTTCGCACAAATGCGAGGCAAAGCAACACCGCCAGGAGAGGCCAGGTACTTGGACTCCCATTCGGGTTGAAACTTTTCCTTATATCGCCGCAGGCCCTGGAAGTTGTAAAAGTGCTCGGAGTGGTGAAAAACAAAGGCTCCGAGCCGATTCCAGACAGGTGCGAGCGCATGATCATTGAGCCCTGAAAAAGGGCCCATTCCCAGGTTGAACCAGCGGTAGCCCTCTTGCTTGCCCCAAAGCATGAGCTGAATGATAAGATAATCCATGATACCATAATGTATCTCAGGGAGGTAGCGCATCAGGTCGATGGAAATCTCCTCCTTGCCGGCCCCTTGCCAAATGTTGGCAAAGGCAATGACTTTCCCGTTCCGGCGGACGATCCCAACAGGAAACCTCTGCAAGTACTGCTCCTCAAAAAATCCCAGAGAAAATTTTTCTCCCGGGCATACGGAGACTGGAGAAGTAAGCGGTCTTTTTTAGACCAAGAAAAAACAACTTGCCCCCGGAAAGATTGCTCCGGGGGCTTTGGGCCATAAACATACAAAAGGTTAAGAGGGAATATATCCCTCTGCATAAGAATAATAATATTTTCCCACAACCATATGATTTTTTCTGATGACAATTTCATGCACCTTTCCTGTTTTATGAAAGTGGGAAAGGATCAACTGGGTCGTTAAGTCATCCGGGTTTCGGCTTACTAAAATCGCATCTCTGTTTTTCTGTTCTTTTTCCGGGAACCAGTAATTGTACATAAGACTATTTTTCCCGAACAGGTACCTTCCTCCTGTGTACAAAACACCTTCTTTGTCGAGACAAAGACCTGGCTGCTCTTCATCAGCCCTAGTTCGATAGAAAGCAAGTCCACTGGCTATCTTGTACTTATCCATACCTATAATCAGTGGCTCCTTCCCTGTGCGACTCTCAAACTGTTCCTCGACTTCCTCGATCTGCCGACCGAAGTCACGCCATCCAAGCAACAGAAAATTCTCAGGATATACCAGACCCGGAAGTCCGAGGACTAAATAATGTAAGCCCATGCCATACAACAGCAAGGTTGTTACAATCGTCTTTGGCCATGCGGACTGTATGATGCGAAGAAGACCTTTGCCCTGGAATCCGGCACCTGACCTCATCTGATAAGCCAACAAAGGGATTATCCCAAGCCATACCGGACCGGTCCAGTTGAGCTTGACTGTTTTGAATAAACTAAAAACCAGGAAGACAGCCAGAGGAAACAGGGAAAAAACAATGGAAAAACTGTAAATACGGTCCCGTGGTATTTGCAAATCATAATAATGACCGAGCTTGTTGCTCCATCTCGATATTATTATTAAAAATATCGCCGCCACTCCTGTCGGAGTGAGAAAAACCATAGTATAGAGCATCAGGTAGTGAAGAGAAAAGTTAAAATTCCCTTGTATTCTGCGTGGCCCCTGAAACCAAAATGAGGCCCAGTCGTGGTTAGCGTTCCAGAAAATTACAGGAGAAAAAAGAACCAATGCAATCAACACGGCCATGTACGGTTCCGGCCTCAACAACCATCGTCTTGAACGACGGTCAATCAATATAAACAAAAGTGTAGCCGGCCCTAGAAGAGCGATTGAATACTTTGCAAGCATGCCCAAGCCGACGCATACACCGGCACCGGTCCAGGCAAGGGGCTTTTCATCCAAGAGGGCCTGTTGCAGGAAATAGATGGCCCCGGCCCAACATGCAACCATTGGCGCATCCGGTGTCATGATTAAACCGACCCCAAAATAGAATGGGAGCGTGGAAATGAGCAGAACAGCCAACAAGGCAGTGGATTTATCAAACAGTCTACGTGCCAGTCCATAAGAGAAAAAAGCGGTTAAGAGCCAACAACCAAATGCGCCAATGCGAATGGCAAATTCATTGTTCCCCAAAATATTTGTACTGAGCCATATTATCCAAGCCACCATGGGTGGATGATCCAGGTAACCGATATCCAGATGCTGTGCATAATTCCAGTAATATGCCTCCTCTTGCAGTAGTTCCGGCATGCCCAGATAAATAAGGCGTAAAAATATAGTATAGCCGATTATTCCGAGTACCAATAATCTCCACCTCACATTGGATAAGGTGTTGGATTCAACTCGTGAGAAAACAAAGAATGCACTGCCGCAATAATTGACCAAGGCCGCTGCACCTATAGCCGCCACCATAGCCACACGAGCTGGAAGGCCGCACATCTGCGTGAGTGCTGCCAGGATACCGCCACGAATAAAGAGCGCCAATAAAGCAACTACAAGAAAGGTTGTGTATCTGCCGGGAGTGGCAGGAAAACATTCCCCATTGTTTTTCAAAAAGGACCATCGGGTGTTCAGTAAAAAATTGGAAATTGTCGCAATCAAAAAGCTCAGGATATGAGCTGTCCCCAAAGCCATACCTTTTGATAATAGGATTTGAAATAGCGACAGATCGATGAAGAATCCCAGGAGTCCTACCAGGGTGAAGCTTATGGTGCTGCCTGTGGAGAAATTACCTCCGGTTAACATGAGTAACTGATGTAAATAATCATATATCGCCCGCAGGCCCCATTTTGATTTACCCTTTTGCCGGTCACGAAACCTGATTGGAATTTCAGCTACCCTCATGGAATCGCCGCCACTGGCCAGCAATTCCAGGGCGATTTTAAAGCCGGGGACATCGTTTTTTATCTCTTCGAACCGTTTCCGATTCACAGCAAAAAAACCGGACATGGGATCACTTATATCGGTCAGCGGCCATGCAAGAAGATTGGCAATTCTGGAAGTCATAGTCCTGGTGAAATACCATCCTTCAGTGGAACCCCCTTGTACATAGCGGCTCCCGATCGCCATGTCATGCGTACCATCTTTTATGGGCTGTATAAGTTCGGGTATCTTCTCAGGAGGATGGCTGAAATCGGCATCCATCACTACTACTATGTCACCGCTTGCCTCTTTTGCTCCATCAATGACTGCACTAGCCAGACCTTGTTTCCCATCACGTGCGAGCAATTTAACAGGATATTTTTCCTGCCACCGCTGCACCCGTTGCCGGGTATCATCTATAGAACCATCATCGACAACGATAATTTCCTTATCCAGTTGAAGACAGGATTCATGAAATAGGATTTTTTCAAGCAAAGAATCTATATTCTCTGACTCATTCAGCGTTGGAATAATGATTGATACTGTTTCCATGCGGTTGGTTACTCATCCGTATTTAATATGCGTGCCATACAGACATGAGGGCCTCTTGCAAGAGGCTCATGAGATGAAAAACACTTTCTTTTCAGAAATTCTAAATTAACACGGAAAGCTCACCGGAAGATTGCCGCCGGATTACCATTTTGTAATCCAGGAAATCGTAAGCGTTTACAGGGCACCGCATCTGCTTTGTTGTCGGGCACTTGAAGTACAGGAAGTACGTCT
>JAGGRV010000174.1 GCA_021159445.1 Deltaproteobacteria bacterium
GGTTCTGTTTGATCCGGTATAAACCGGCGAAAAGGAAAGGGCTTTATGGGTAAGGAACGTATATTAATAGCAAACCGCGGAGAGATCGCCCTCCGTATTATTCAGGCCTGTAAGGATCTTGGCCTGGATTACGTGGTCCTATATACAAAGGAGGACGAATTCTCATTGCACGTTCGAATTGCGCAGCAGGAAGAAAGCGGTTTTAAGAGGGTTTATCGCGTAGCTAACTACAAGGACCCCAATGAGGTTTTCTCCGTGGCAGATGAGGCTGAATGTACTGCCATTCATCCTGGGTACGGTTTTTTTTCCGAGAATTACGGTTTTGCCAGAAGGGCCGCCATGAGGACCAGGTCTCTGACTTTTATAGGCCCTAAATGGGAGGTCATAAGGGATCTTGGCAGCAAGATAAACACCAAGCGTCTGGCAAAGGGCCTTAATGTGCCGGTGATTCCAGGGTCTGATGGATCAATCTATAATGAATTGGAGGCTGAAGAGGTGGCGGAGGAGCTTTTTTTTCTCCAGAAAGAACAGGGCATTCAGCACCCATCTATTTTGGTAAAGGCATCTGCCGGTGGTGGAGGTATGGGTATTGAAGAGGTCAGTAACCTTGATGCCTTCAGAAGAACCTACCGGCGGATACAGAACTATGCCAAGCGACAGTTCGGGGATGAGGGAGTCCTGATTGAACAGTGTCTCAGAGATTATCAGCACCTTGAAGTTCAGCTTTTGTGCAGTTCCTATGGTGAAGTGGTGCACTTCGGGACCAGAAACTGCACTATACAGAGTGCAGGCAGGCAAAAGAGGGTAGAAGTGGCTCCCGGCTTTGATCCTGCTGTATGTGAGTATCCTTTTGATGCAAGGGCAGTCCTGGACCGGATCGTGGAGTATTCTGCACGTCTGGCAAAACACGCTGGCTATGACAACATAGGGACATGGGAGTGGATAGTATCCAGAGATGGCAGTCCCTATCTTATGGAGGTCAATACCCGCATACAGGTTGAAAACGAGGTTTCAGCGTGCATTTCAAGGCTAAATGGGAGTAATGAGCCTCCAAATTTGATCAGGGATCAGATAAGAGTGGCCCTTGGAGATAGACTGGGTTTTACTCAAGAAGATATATCCTTTGAAGGGACCAGCATAGAGCTAAGGATTGTCGCTGAAGATACCAAGAGGGGTTTTGCACCTTGGTGTGGTACCATCACACGCTTTGATTATCCGGACGAGCCTTGGGGGAGGCTTTATTCTCATGTGCCCAGAGATACGCCTTATAAGATTCCCACAGAGTATGATCCCAACTTTGCTCTTGCTATTATCTGGGGTCAGGATACGGAACAGGCCAAGGAAAGGGCCAGGCAATTTCAGAATAGGACTATTATTGAAGGTAAAGGGGCTGGTGACGAAAGTATTATTACTAACCTGGAATACCTCTATGATCGGATTGATGACGTGCTTCAATTTTAATCACCGACAATACATGAATGCGCACAGACCAGGTACATATGGCAGATAGCGGCAAGTTACTGAGTCAGCTCGCTGATCGGATCTCATACCTTGTTGATATCAAAGGCAACAGTGAGTGGGCCAATGTTGGTGATCTTCTTGGACGGGTCCAGGGGCTTCGTCAGTCTTTTTTTGAGATAAAAGAGGCGGATCTCTTTGAGGAAATCGGCCGGATCGAGGACAGGGTCTCCTTTCTTGAGGATAGAGTTGCTGAGAAGCTCAGTCCAGCAGAGATTGTGAACATCGTCCGGAGCCCCCAGCGTTTTACCCTTATGGATATCCTGGAGAATGTGTACGACTCCTATACCGAGTTGGGCGGGGAGGGAGACTGTAGTATTGATCCTGCGATAATGGTCGCCAGGGCTACCATATCGAGGAGAGTCAAGAACAAGCTTTATAGCCATCAAGTCATGGTCATAGGTCATGAAAAGGGTCGAGGAGAGGAATATAGAAACGGAGGATGTGCCAGGCCCTGGGGAAATGATAAGGCTTTGAGGTATATGAGGGTAGCTGAAACCGAAGGCATTCCCATACATTTCTATATTTTTACCCCTGGATCCTACCCAATTGAAGATTACCCCGGAGCTGCGCAGCAGATAGCCCGCAATCTATATGTAATGGCAAAGTTAAAGGTCCCCATGGTGTCTTTTATCTCTGAAGGTGGCTCCGGTGGCGCTGAGGCAATAGGGGTTTCAGGTCTCAGGCTCATGGGTTCAAGGGGCTATTACTCGGTCATTTCTCCTGAGGGCGCGGCTGCAATAGAAGGGAAGATAAGAGAGGGCGAAAAGGTCCCCAGAGAGCTTGTGAAACACTGCGCCGCTCAGTTAAAGATAACTGCTGAAGACAACCTGAAACTCGGAACTGTTGATCGTATTATAGAGGAGCCTCCCCTTGGAGCCAGGCTGGATGATTTCCCCTTTTTCCGCAGACTTCGCTATGAGATGCTTCGTGCTACCGACGAAGTAGTATTGAAGACCAAGAACTTCCGGGCCTTCAGGGCCTATGCCTTTAAAAGGCAGGCAGAGGAGGGAAAGGAGGTCCCGGAGGACTTTGATCTATTCATCAGTTGGAATCTCACAGACCTTGAGATAGAACGACTTCTTGAATTCAGGCTCAAGAAGTATATGGAGTTGGGCAAGGGGTATTTTCTTGAGAACAGAAATGTTTTGACCGAGGGGATCAGGAAGACAAAGATTTTTGCCAGCAAGACTTATTATGATCTAAGGTATGGCCTTCTGCGGCCGCACGGGCGAAATGTCCAGAAGGTAATAGAAGAGGTCTCAAGTGAAGGTTCAGTGTTTCTCCGAAAGGTCACTGAGCCCGTTAGGGCGGCCTATGACTTTGTTTTTCCTCAGCCGGAGCGCCCGGGTAAGGTCGTACGTTCCGAGGGGCCTGAGCATAAATCGATTTTTGCAGAAGAGTGGGAGTCTTACGTCAGCCCACTTGCCAACGAAGACTGTGCTGTTACCTGCCCCAATGCTTCAAAATATGGATGTCTGGACCTGTGGGTTCCTGACCTCTATGGAGAATTCTGCGGAGTGTGCCCCAACTGCGGCCACCATTTTCCACTTGAGTATCAGTGGTATCTTGAGAATCTTTTTGATAAAAATTCGGTCCATGAATTCAACGATCACATAGCCTCATGCAATCCCCTTGGTTTTCAGGGTTATAATGTCCGTCTTAAGAGGGACATGAAGCGTACGGGTCGCAATTCCAGCATGATAACCTTTGATGCCGAGGTGTGGGGGATAAGACTGGTAGTAGCTATGCTTTTCAGCAACTTCAGGGGCGGGACAGTTGGAACTGCTGAGGGAGAAAAGTTCGTAAGGGCATGCGATGTGGCCGGTACTACCCGAAGGCCCCTTTTGGCTTACATACACAGCACCGGTGGGATCCGTATTCATGAAGGGACACTTGGTGTAGTTCAGATGCCTAAATGCACCCTTGCAGTGAGGGAATATAATGACAACGGCGGTCTCTATATAGTTGTCTATGACAATAATTCTTACGCTGGTCCTGTAGCGAGTTTTTTGGGGTGTTCACTCTATCAGTTCGGCATGCGTTCTTCCAAAATCGGTTTTGCCGGTCCAAGGGTCATAAGGGAAACCACCGGTCAGGACGTTCCCCCTGATTATCACAGCGCCAAAAATGCCCTCAAGCGGGGCCACATTCAGGGAATTTGGGACAGGCGCGAGTTCAAAAAAAACCTCCACGATGCTTTGATGACATTTGGCGGCCCCAACCTTTATTACAGATGAGTCGTAACTATTCAGGTGGATAGGCTGAAGGTAGAAGGCTAATAGGGACAAATCATGCGTGATCACACAAAATTAGGTGTTTAGACTGAAGACTGAAGACTGAAGACTTCTAGGGACGAAACTTAGGGCGTTCGATCGTTGCGAACTGCTTGAAATCCTTCAACCTTCAGCCTTCAACCTTCAACCTGAATAGTTACAAATGAGCCTCTTGCAAAATTTATGGATATCAATCTAAATGACCTATTAAGGCGTTATCGTTCTTATCCCTTTGAGGACTATCCTGTAGAGACACCCCATACGGGAGTCGTGTTCCTTAAAGTGAAGGAGGGCCAGACAGTCAGAGGGCCTAGTGGTGAGTGGCTCCATCGACCCGGGACTCTGCTCTATGTCATTGAGAGGGAACGGAACGTGAAGAGGATGACCGCTCTCTGGAGTGGACAGGTTAGTGGAATTCGTCTTGATATCGAGGGTCAATTTGTAGAGGCAGGTGAACTACTCTTTTCTATCCGGCACCAACTGGATAAGGAAGAAATAATTGATCGCATTCTGACCCAGGTTCTCTACATCTTTCCTGCCCCCCAGCGGGCCAGGTACTTCCTAGCACCTGAGATTTCGGCAAGGATGGAAAAACAGTTTAAAGAGGGCGTGTCCGTGGAATCCGGGGATAATGTGTTGATCATGTCCCTGATGAAAAGAGACACAATGATCAGCTATCAAGGCATCCCAGGGGCACTTTACAAGGTCTATTTCAAGTCAGGGGATACGGTGGAACAGGGATCTCCTCTCTTGGGGATCTGTCCTCCTGATAAGCTACAGTATGTGCAGAAAATAATCCAGAGAATCCGCACAGAGTGGGAGAAATAGGGTACCGTTCAGATTTTCTTTGAACCCTTAATCTTTGAATGCCTGCTTTTTCTCAGTCGAGGCCTTATCCAGGTCTATGATATTAATGTTGCCTGGGTAATCCCTGATTACATAGCGAGTCACATTATTGATCTTTGTAATGAGATCACCAAGTTTTTCAATCTCTTGGCATATTGACTGCAGGATTCGAAAGTTTGGATCATTTTCACTAATACGGTCCCTAAGTAGCTCACCCCATCCCAGGATAGATTGCATTGGTTGGCTCAACTCATGGGCTGCTGACCCTGCCATTTCAAAAACGCCCTTAAGCCTTTCCTGCCTGAGAAGCACATCCTGTGCCTGTTTGATTTCAGTGATATCCAGGGCCAGTTCCGCAGCCTGTACGATATTTCCTTGGAGATCCTGGATAGGGATTGCAGTCACCAGAAACCAGCGATTTGTTGTCGGATTATGATGTTCCACAGACCGGGTTTTGCCAGAAGACAATGCCATCTTGGCCGGGCAGTAAGCACAAGGAAGACTATCCTGGGGAATAATCTCACTGCAGCGCTGTCCTTGAGAGAAATCTTCTACTTTATACAGGCTTTGGGCTATTGAATTCATCCAGGCCACGGTATAGTCCAAGTTAAGCAGGACCAGAGCAACTCCCATGCCCTCCACGACCTTTTCCCATTTATTCCTCTCTTGAGTCAGCCTTTGCTCCATGGCCACCTTTTCCATGGCACTTTTTATATGCAGTTCCAGCTCGTCAGTATCAACCGGTTTCTCAAGATAGGTATATGCCCCTTGTTGTACTGATTTAACAGCATCCTCCACTGTTCCATATGCAGTCATGATAATAATTGGGACATGTGGATCTTTGAGATGGATTTCATTTACCAGATCCGAGCCTCTCAGGCTTTCCATGCGCTGATCAGTAAGCACAATTGAAAAGTTACCTTGTTCAAAAACAGATAGGGCCTCCTGGGGATCTATACAGGTTACCACACGATATCCCATAAGCTTTAAGCGGATCTGCATTACCTGCAAGATGTTATGGTCGTCGTCTACTAACAATATTTGTGGAGGAACAGCATTATTCATTTTAAGATTGATAATTGATGCCTGCAGGAATTCCTTATTGTCTTAAGGATAAGTCGGCAAAGTTTAAGCCTCATAATTATAAGCAAGATTAATACCGTTCAAGTTATGGGAAATGTTTGCACTGCAAAAAAAGTAGTAACATGATTCCGCTCAAAATGCTACAGATACAAAGTGCGAGGTTTCCGGGGAATGAATCACGCTTAGCGTATATTTCTGTAAACTACTTTTTGAGCACCATAGTTGAGCGATTAGCTGTTAGCGTTTAGCTTTGAAAAATCAGGGTATTGCGTTAATTAGAAATAACACCCAACGGGTGAAAGTTTGTAATAGTAAAAAATTCTGTAATCATTAAACTAATAGCTAACCGCTAAAGGCTAATCACTCAATTTATGTAGCAATAAGGAGCCGATGGGGGAGTTTCAATAAGTAGTGAAATCCATACACTTTTATCCTTTCAGTATCCTGAGGCTCAAATCACTCGCCTTGGCCGAGTGGGTAAGCCGTCCTACTGAGACTATGTCCACCCCGGTTTGTGCAATTTCCCGGACATTTTCAAGGTGTATCCCACCTGATGCCTCAAGGATTATCCGGGGTTTGAGCCTCCTTGCAAGGGATACTGCATCCTTGAGCGTTGCGGGGTCCATGTTATCCAGGAGCACTGCATCCGCCCCGGCCTCTATGGCCTCCACAAGTTCTTCAATTCCTGTAACCTCTATTTCCAGTAAAAGCGTGTGCGGTGTCCTGGTCCTGGCCCGGGTTATACTCTCTTTTATAGAACCGCATGCTGTGATGTGATTATCTTTTATAAGAAGGCCGTCTGAGAGACCATAACGATGGTTATGGCCTCCTCCTACCCTTACCGCATACTTCTGAAGTAGTCTTATCCCGGGTGTAGTCTTTCTTGTGTCCACCAATCTACATGGAAGGCCTGAGAGCTCCTTGACAAAATCTCTGGTAAGGGTGGCAATACCACACAGGCGTTGAAGGAAATTGAGTGTCAACCGTTCTGCCTGGAGAATAGCAGCAAGCTTCCCGTAAAGCCCCATGACTGTATCGCCATTGGAGACCTCTGAGCCCTCTTCCCTTATTTCTTTAAACTGGATGTCCGGGTCCATTTGCATAAAGGCCTCTTGGGCCACAAATGTTCCTGCCACTATGGCGGTTTCCTTGGCAACAATAACGGCTGAGCCAAATGCCTCAGGGGGCACTATGGCGTCGGTGGTTATATCACCGTGTTCAAGGTCCTCTGCCAGAGCTGCGGACACCTGCTGACTGTATAAAAAGCGGTGAGGCGGATAAATGCGTGAAGCCATTGTCTAGCTCCTGTTTTTTAAATTCAAAATTTAGAATTCAAAATTGTGTCTGAACGGTTTTTTCGTTCAGACACTGAGTATACCTTCAAGTGTTTCCTTGTGAGAGACAATTTTTTTCAATTTGGTCTGGAACTTATCGACCTTGTCGCGTTCCTTTTGCACGATTTCTTGAGGCGCCCTGGAAAGAAAATTTTCATTCTTGAGCTTGGCCTCTGTCTTGGCAAGTTCCTTGCCGAGCTTTTTTTCCTCTTTGGTGAGCTTTCGAAGTTCTTCCTCAATATCCACAAATCCCTCAAGAGGTATGAAAATCTCAAGGTCTTCAAGTATGACCGTAGCTGCACCCTCAGGACGTGGTTCTCCTTCTCCCAGGAGGTTCAAGGTTTCCACCCCTGCAAGAGTATTTATGGCCTTTTCCTGGGAATCCAGAAAATCGTAGGCCTTCTCAGAGTGTGGCAGGGCGATGACAATGATTTTGGCCCCAGGGTGTATTCCAAGCTCGGATCTTGCGTTTCGGATGGAGCTTACCACCTCCATAACTTGTTTGATTATGTCTTCTGCCCGGGCATCGTTCCAGGCATCAATTTGCCTGGGAAAAGGGGCGACCATGATGTGATCTCTTCGCCCCGGCAGATGGTGCCAGAGTTCCTCTGTCACAAAAGGCATAAAGGGATGAAAGAGCCTGAGGCTGTGATCAAGCACAGTGAGTGTTACCCATCTGGCTGCGTCCTGTCGATCAGGTTCAGCTCCTGTTAGGGCGGGCTTTGCAAGCTCAAGATACCAGTCGCAGTACTCATGCCAGAAAAATTGATATAGTTCTTTTGCAGCAACATCAAAGTCAAATTCATCCAGGGCCTTCCGAACAGTGCCGGTCACCTGGTTGAGGCGTGAGAGTATCCACCTTTCTGATGGATCGGAAAAAGAACCGGGCTCAGGAGGCTCGGACACGACATCTTCACTGGTTTTCAGATTAAGAAGTACAAACCGGGCTGCATTCCAGATTTTGTTAACAAAGTGACGATAACCCTCGATCCTCTCTTCTGCCAGCTTTATGTCCCTGCCCTGGGCTGCAAAGGCCGCCAGAGTGAAGCGTACCGCATCGGTTCCGTATTTCTCCATGATGGTCAAAGGATCGATTACATTCCCCTTTGACTTGCTCATTTTTTTTCCCTCGATGTCCCTGATAAGGGCATGTAGATATACATGCTTAAAAGGGACATCCCCCATGAAGTGGAGGCCCATCATCATCATCCTGGCCACCCAGAAGAACAGGATATCAAAGCTTGTTATAAGCACTGACGTGGGATAAAAGGCCTCAAGTTCAGGGGTCTTGTCAGGCCATCCTAATGTAGAGAAGGGCCAGATGGCTGAGCTGAACCAGGTATCAAGTACATCGCTCTCCTGCTCAAGGTCAGTGTTCCCGCACTTGGGACATGCTTTAGGTTCCTCCCTTGCCACAATGACTTCGCCGCAGGCTGCACAGGTCCAGGCCGGGATACGGTGCCCCCACCAGATCTGGCGGGATATGCACCAGTCCCGGATATTGGTCATCCACTCATCATATGTCCTTTCCCATGAGGCCGGGACCAGGATGGTCTGCTTATCCTTCACTGCCTTGAGGGCAGGTTCCTCCAAGGGCGCGACCTTTACAAACCACTGCTTTGAAAGTCTGGGTTCCACCACTGTCTTGCAGCGATAACATATGCCCACTGCAAGGTCGTAGGCCTCTTCCTTTTCCAGCAGGCCTTGTTTCTTCAGGTCAACAATGACCTGCTTCCTGGCCTCATAGCGGTCGAGACCGGCATACTGGCCGGCAGCTTCAGTGAGTATTGCGTTTTCATCAAAGATATTGATGGATTGGAGCCCGTGTCTTTTTGCTATCTCAAAATCGTTCAGGTCGTGGGCAGGGGTGACCTTTACTGCACCTGTACCGAACTCAGGCTCTACCGCCGCATCTGCAACCACCGGTATGCGCCTGTTTAACAGCGGGAGCATAAGATCTTTGCCGACGAAATCCTTGTAATGCGGGTCTTCAGGATGGACGGCCACTGCCGTATCTCCAAGCATTGTCTCCGGTCTTGTGGTGGCAACGGTTATGAATTTGGTGATTCCCTTTGCTTTTTCAGCAAGGGGATAGCGCATATACCACAGGCTTCCTTCTGTCTGTTTGTGCTCCACCTCAATGTCAGCAAGAGCAGTATGGCACCTCGGGCACCAGTTGATTATATAATTTCCCCTGTATATCAGGCCCTCTTCATACAGGCGTACAAAGACTTCTCTTACAGCCCTTGAAAGGCCCTTATCCATTGTAAATCTTTCCCTTGACCAGTCACAGGAACAGCCAAGGCCCTTCAGTTGCTCGATGATTCTGCCGCCGCTCGAGGCCTTCCATTCCCAGACCTTTTCTATGAACTTTTCTCGTCCGAAGTCATGGCGGGATTGACCTTCTGCATCCAGGCGGCGCTCCACCACAATCTGTGTGGCAATACCGGCATGATCTGTTCCAGGGACCCAAAGGGTGTTATATCCATCCATCCTTTTGTATCGAACAAGGATATCCTGAAGAGTATTGTTAAGGGCGTGGCCGATATGCAGTACACCCGTGACATTAGGAGGCGGTATCACCATAGAAAA
The DNA here is from genome assembly GCA_021159445.1 of Deltaproteobacteria bacterium. Classification (GTDB taxonomy): domain Bacteria; phylum Desulfobacterota; class Dissulfuribacteria; order Dissulfuribacterales; family UBA3076; genus UBA3076. Next base: position 9,650 of record JAGGRV010000174.1, read on the forward strand.
GTATGGACGCCCAGGGTCAAACGTGGCCGTGAATAGACCCTTCTCTGTCCACTCTTTATACCAGTGCGGTTCTACATCACGGAAATCATAGGCCTTGGGAAGTGCTTTATTGGATGCCTCATCAGGCATTAGCATTAAACTCCTTTCTTAAAAATCACAGACCAGAATAGCCTTGCTCTAGGAAAAAGACAACAGTAAGGAGCCAATTTGAATTA
>JAGGRV010000395.1 GCA_021159445.1 Deltaproteobacteria bacterium
ACGTTCGATGTTGGATGTTGGACGTTCATTTTTTAATGTAACCTGTGAACGCTTATTTTTTTCCTTCTCATGACTTGCCGTAGAGTAAATTTTGAGGTCTGATAAACTGTATTTCTAAAAAACCAAGAGGGGAAGATTACTAATGTCCAAGTCGATAGGGATTGATCTGGGAACGACAAATTCAGTGGCAGCGATCAAGGGAGTACATACGGAGATCTTGAAAAATGCTGAAGGAGACTTCATCACACCTTCCTGTGTCACCCTTAAAAAGAAGGGATTGATTTTTTCAAAATTGGAGTACGTGGTAGGCAAAGATGCCCTGGAGTGGATGAAGCAAGATCCGGAAAACACAATAATGGCTGTCAAGCGGCTTATGGGAAGGAACTATCAGGATAGAGAGATTCAAGAACTTCTGAAAAGCCGCAGGGTAAGCTATCGGATTGAGCGCCATTCCAAGGGGTCGGAAAATAGCCTGGCCATTATTTTGGGCAAAAAAGAGTACACTCCTGAGGAGATATCCGCCAAGATCCTGGACAAAATCCGTATGGATGCGGAAGAGGTCCTTGGTGATAATGTGGAGTATGCGGTAATCACCGTGCCGGCCTACTTTAACGATAAGCAAAAACACGCTACGAGGACTGCAGCGGCCATGGCAGGATTAAAGGTCCGCAGGCTGCTTCCCGAGCCCACAGCCGCCGCTATTTCCTTTGGAGTGGATGCCGTCAAGGGCGACGATGCGAAAACGGTCTTTATCTTTGATTTTGGCGGGGGCACCTTTGACCTGTCCGTATTGACAATAAGCGGTGGGCAGTTCATCGAGCATGGTAAGGGGGGTGACATGTGGCTTGGAGGCGATGATATTGATCGTCTCATTGCCGATTATGTCCTGAAAGAGATTGCCAGGGAATATCATATAGACAATATGGCTGAATTCATAGAAAACCAGGATGATAAACAGAAAAACCGCTTTATCGGAGAGCTAAAAGCAAAGGTGGAACAGGCCAAGATCCGGTTAAGTGCTGAAGAGGAGGCCTATATCGAGATACTTGGGGTCTTGAAAGACAGTGACAACGACAGTGTTGATGTGGACGTAGAGCTGACACGGGATCAATTCGATAAAATCATCGCCCCTGCTGTCGAGAATATCATCAGGCTCACCCGTAAAATGCTTGAGGATATCCATTTTACTCCGGACCTGATTGATAAGTGCCTCCTGGTTGGGGGAAGCTCACGGATACCCATGGTTGTGAAGGCGATGAAACAGGAGTTTGGGGAGGAAAAGATACTGGTCCATGAAAGACCCATGCTTGCAATTGCAGAAGGGGCGGCCATTCTGAGTCACCGGCTGTCGGATACCTATGAGTGCCCCCAGTGCGGCCTCACTGTCTCCCAGTCGGATACTGTCTGTAAAGGCTGTGGATTTGATCTTGAGAAGTTCATTATAGAGCATGGGGTGTTTGACATTGTCCATTCCGCTGCCCATGATTACTACATCTATTTGGAGAACGATGAGAGGCACCTGTTTGTGGAGAAGAATACCCCTCTGCCATGTGAAAAGACAGAGGTTTTCAGGCTGGTTCATCCGGAACAGAAACTGGTCCACATGAAGTTCTACAACATGGTGAACGAACAGGAGGAGTCCATAGGGGACCTGTGGCTGGGTATAGACACTGATGATTATTCTGAGGAGGAAGGCAAGAAAGGCCCGTTGCATGTAGAGATTACCCTGAAAATTGACGAGAACAATATCATCGAAGTCACAGCAGCCCTGAAGGAACATCCGGAGGTCCAGTTGTCAAAGACCCTGTCCAGGGGCAAGACCGACGAGAAGTTGTTTCTGTCTCTGGAAGAGGTTATCAATGAGGCCAACCAAGAGCAGTATACCGAGTATGTCATAATTGATATGGTTTCCCGTTCACTGTCGGCCATAAAGGATATCAACAGAGTGGTTGATGCTGATACAGGCCGTGTGGACGAGACTATTTGCGAGCGGGCAGCTCTCAAAATCGAAAAGGCCAGGAAGATGGCTGCTGAGGAAAACACCAGTAAGACTACTATATTTTACGCTGAGTCAGCTCTTGATGACTTTGGCCCTGCCATAGCGCCGGAGGTCCAGGCAGCTATACGAAAGAGAGTAAAGCGGCTGGAGGAGATGGATGAGCATGGGACCTATGAAGAAAATGTCAGGGCGCTTGATGACCTGAGAGATGTCCTGAATAAAAGGCTCGGAACGGTTGTCAATTTACTTATGGAGGTCAAAAAGGCCGGAGATTTCTGTATGGATACTGATCCATCTAAAGCGCCCAAATTTTACCAGTATATCGATGACATATTGGATTCATTCAGGGCAGGTAAAGGCGACAGAGCAGCTTCGCTGTTGAGCGAGATAATGCCCGAGGTCTACGATGTCGTGAATAAATATGAGGCCAAAACCGGCGTGATCTACAAGGATATCAAGAGATAAGTGACATCTGAGACTTCCTGTCCGGTATGCGGTCTGGAGCATATCCATCCTGACAAGGCCAAATGCCCCCAGTGCGATGCGGATCTGACCTGTTTCAGGATCCTGGATTCCCTTCCCGACGAGCCGGTCAGGGAGGTGAAGGGTCCAAGGGCCTGGATTATCGCATTTTATGCCATTGCTATGGTTATCTGTCTAGTAACCGCCATAACCGTTTTTCAGTATTATCAATTCAGACGGATTGAATCACTATTGATGGATCAGCAAAAATACCTTTCGGGTTGCGTGACCGGCATAAATGCATCTCCGGAACATTCTGTTCAGAGTCAACAGTGGCATTCAGGGGCTCAAAACTCAAAGATAGAAGCTGCAGGACAGTTTGATAAACAAGGTGCTCAACTTTCAGCCTTGAGTACCCGGTCTACATGCAATGCAACTGAAGGAAGACCATCGGGAGTCTCTGAGAGGAGGCAATATGCAGGAATTTTGCCCGTGGTTTTGGGAGAAACTGATTTTTGGGTATATGATGCCATAGAAACGGACACCTTGTGGGATATTTCAGAGAGGTATTATGGCTCAGGACGATATTATCCAGTCCTGTTTGAGCACAATCCTCATCTCAGGATCTATGAAATTGGAGATGGTGTCCGGATAAAAATCCTCAAAGATACCAAGCTGGTTAGGGATATCTACTTTAAGATGAGTATGACGGATGGGGACAGGACCTACTGGAATTACGCAGTAGTGAAAGGTGACACTCTACGGTCCGTAGCCGGGAAGTTTTACAGGACAGAAGAAATGGCAAAACAAATCTCCAATCTCAAACTTGATGTCCGGTTGCAGCCGGGGCAGAGGATCTGGATGTTGCTGGAGTAGAAAAAGACATTTCTAAATAATTATGAAAAAAAAGCCACAGAACAGCGATTCCATACTGGCAAAGGCAGAGAAGTTCTTCAATAGAGGAAATTACCCGCTGGCCAAGAGGGAATTCGAGAAGGCAAACAGGATTGCCGTACAGGATGACATCACAGAGAAGATCAAGATATGTGTAAGGGAGATAGAGCAACTCAAGGCAAAGGACTTGGTCAAGAAGGCCAGGAAGTACGCCAAAAAAAGTAAGCTCCGGGAGGCCCTCAGGTGCTTTGAGCAGGCCTATGGAATCTCCGGAGTGGACTGGATCCGTGAGAGAATAGGCCAGTTGAAGGGAGAGCTGTCAGGCCGTGATTCCCTTGAGGCCGCAAGACAGGCTGAGGCATCAGGAGAGTATGAGAAGGCTGCTGGTCTGTATGGGTATGGCACACAGAAAGGGAAAGACACCCGCTTTAAAATGGCTCATTGCCTCGTCAGGGCTGGGAGATATGACGATGCTGTCTCAGCATTCAAAGATCTCACGCTGTCAGACCACCTAGCCATGTACGATTATGGCTTTGCCCTGGCCAAGGTGGGCAAGTACCATCAATGTCTGGATTCCTGGGGTTCTATTGAATCCGATGACAGTGCATTCCTGAAACAAAGGGCATCCGTGCGATCCCTGTTGGCAGCGGACCTCTATGATCGTTTTGAGCATTCCGAGGATTTTGCCGGCATCTATAAGGAGGGATTATCTATTGTGGATTCTGCCGGGGATTGCGGCATCGGGGATCTTGTGGAGTACTGCAAGTATGCGTGGATTGATCAACTCTGGAAGGAGGAACAGTACGAGACCATCAGGGGACTGCTCCTTCCCTTTCCCTCGGAGATGGAAGCGAATTTACTGACTTTGTATGCAAAGACCTTCTTCAAGCTTGCTGAGATATCAGGGGAGCACCTGTCTGATCTTATCATGTTTTGGCTCACTACAGTGTACAATCCTGAGATATCAGGGAAGTTTTCCGCCAGGCCGGAAGAGAGGGACAATGTACGCAGGGCTCTCATCCTGAAGGCGGAGGACCTGTTAAAAAAGTACGCTGATGTTGGAGACAAGTCTTCAAAAACGGCTTTGGCCTGCTGGAATGTGGAGAAAAAGCTGGTGGAGGACCTCCATGCCCTTGCCGGGGACAGAGAGGTCCTTTCCTGTCTGGTCTGCTCTCCACAGTTTGCTGTGAGATTCGGGAAATCAAGGCAGATAATTCAATTAATCCGGGACAACAGGAGTTTTTTTACTGATTTAGAACATTACCTGCTAACCGGTGGTTACTATTCATCTGCAGGGCCGAGCCTGTTTTATCTTGAGAACCGGCAATATGACAAGGCCCTTGCCGGTCTGCCGATGTCCGGATCGTATGATGCGGGAGAATCTGAGTTCGTGGACTACTGTGTGGAGAGGGTGCGGTTTGCCTGCGGATTGCATTGCCTGGAAGAAGGGGAGGGCCTGCCGGGACAGTATTTTGAGACAGCGGTCAACCTGTTCAACAAAACGTCAAAGTATGAACAAGAATTAATTGACAAGGCCATTGACTCCCATGAACCGGATAAGCTGCGTCTGTATGAGGATGTCCTAAGTGAATTGCACTCAAGGAGACCAACAAAGGGGATCAATGATGCCTTGTCATTGGTGATGAGCAGGCGGGCCATAATGATGTATAACATGCGTCAGATGAACCCCAAGGTTTTGAATACTACTATAAGAAAAGCTCTTAAACTCAATCCTGAAAACGAATTTGCCCGTGGTTTGTTGGGTCACGTTAAAATAAACGTCGAAATCGAAGAACTTAACCATGCGCTGGACAGACACAAGATGGGTAAGGCATGCAGGATAGCCGCAACGTCCGAAAATGAGGAAGTAAGGGACGTATTTTTCGAATTTATGGAACGTAGTCTGAAGGAACTCGATGGATATGATATGGACAGTCCGGAAAAGGCCTTTTTCCTGAGGGAATTATACAAATGGTGCGCCGACGTGGATGAATCCCATCCTATTCTGGACCAAATTTACAATGCAAGCCAAATAGCCGGACTGAAGGTAAGATGATGAATCCTTACAAAATATTAAATATCAATAAACACTCCACAAAACGGGACATAATCCAGGCAGCGGCCCTGGCCATGAGAGAGAGAAAATATGACGTCAGGGAAGTAGCCGCGGCCCAGAAGGAACTCATAGATCCAATTTCCGGAGCGGCTCATGAATTTCTACAGTTTATTGATCTTAAACCCCTCCAGGATCAGCTGGATCTGACCCGGTCTGAAACGCAAACCCTATCGAGCTTAGAGTATCTCTCTTGTTTTGAAAAAGATTCATAATCCTGCTAAAAAGCTAACCGCTAAAGGCTAATCGCTCGATTTATGTGCAAGTGTGTCATTAATGAAAAGGAAAAAAGAGTTACTAAGAGAGAAACTTATTGAATTCCAGCTAGAGATAGCTGAGTTGGGCCATGCCCACCGTGAGCAGGAACAGACCTTTCAGGCCAGAGAAAAGGGCTGGTATCTCAACCTGTTTGAAGTCTTGGATGCCTTTGAAAATCTTGATGAAACCATAAAGGCAAAAGAGGACTGTTTTGACAAGACGTCCCGTATGCTGAGCAAAAACATCCGATCCATCTACAGAAAACTCATCAGGCTGCTCAAGGCCAACCACATAGTCCAAATCGAATTCCCTGACAATAAGGCACGAATGGATTACTGCAAGGTCGTTGACACCAGGGAGTCTGCCGGCCTGGGAAATGAGACGATCCTTTCTGTTGTGAAGAGCGGATACATTGATATGCATCAGAATACTGTGCTGAGAAAGGCAGAGGTAATAACTGTTCTTAATAATATGGATCATCCTTAGAAATGTTGAATGTTGAATGCTGAATTGTGGAAGAAGATTTAAAAGACATATACCTTAATTCAACATTCAACATTCAACATTACTCATAGGGGGATGTATCTGGAACATTTTGATTTTTTACAGTGTAATCAGATATGGATTCTTTTGAGAATATTACGGATTTTATTGACTCCGAATTGCGGCTTCAGAATGAGGCCGGGCTGCTCAGATCTCTTTTTCCACTGGAAGGGTCACAAAGAGGTGTAATAAAGACGAACGGGAAGCCACTTGTTGATTTTTCCTCCAATGATTATTTGGGCCTGGCTGATCACCCCGCTCTTATTAAAGGAGCAAAAAAGGCCATTGAGAAATGGGGTGCAGGGGCCCGGGCCTCCAGGCTCATGAGCGGGGACCTGGAAATTCACCACAGGCTTGAGTCGGCGATTGCCGCCTTGAAGGGAAAAGAAGCAGGCCTGCTTTTTGGGAGCGGTTATCTGGCAAACACAGGGATAATCCCAGCCCTTTGCGGAAGGAACGATGTTATTTATTCGGATCGCCTGAACCATGCAAGCATAGTAGATGGAATCCTTTTGTCCAGGGCACGATTTTACAGGTTCAGGCACAATGATCTGAATCATCTTGAGGACCTGCTCAAAGGCCACAGGTCGAAATATCGCAGGGCCCTGATTGTGGTTGAAAGCGTTTACAGCATGGATGGAGATCAGGCTTCTGTATCAGAGCTCTTGGAACTGAGGGGGCGTTATGGGGCCATGCTGATGATAGATGAGGCCCATGCAATAGGGGTGTTTGGTACAAAAGGGGAGGGGACCATAAGCCAAACCGGGGCAGATGCAGTGGATGTAATCCTTGGTACATTCGGAAAGGCCCTGGGTGGTTACGGTGCCTTTGTAGCGGTCTCGAACCAGATGATGCAGTTTCTTTTAAATCGGGCCAGGACCTTTATTTTCTCTACCGCCCTTCCACCGGCGATTATAGGTGCAAATCTCGCGGCAGTGAAGCTTCTTGAGGAGGAGCCGGAGCGCAGGAGCCGTGTTTGCGAGCTGGCCTCAGAGCTTAGAAGGGCTTTAAAGGAGGATCTGGGTCTTAATACACCCAGCGAGTCACAGATCGTTCCACTGGTGGTTGGAGACAGCCGGAGTGCGCTCAACCTGGCAGAAAGCCTGCGGGATGCAGGTTTTTTTGTAAAAGCGATTCGGCCTCCAACGGTTCCGGAGGGTAAGGCAAGGATTCGTCTATCCGTAACTGCAAATCATAGTTTAAAAGATATACGTCAACTTCTGGAGGCCGTGTCCAGTGGAATTTGAGCTCATCCGCCGGGGCCATGAAAGATCTTTAGTCCTGATACCCGGCTGGGGTTTCTGCTCTGATATTTTTTCTTCGCTTAATCTATCCTATAACTATATCCTGCCCAAAAGACCTGTATATCGTGATATTTCAATGGAACTCCATAATTTCCTGCTCAGCAAGAATATAGCTAAAGTGAGTATTCTTGGCTGGTCCCTGGGGGCCTGTGTTGCCCTTGATTTCCAAATCGGATATCCAGACATGATAGAGGCTGTGTATGTTATCTCTTTAAGAAGGGCCTTTGACCATGAGGAAATTTTGTCACAACTTAAGGCCCTGGAAGTGGACCGTGTTGTGGCCCTGAAGCAATTTTATCGGCGGTGTTTTTTAGGACAGAGGGCTGATTACCAGTGGTTTTCCAGTTATTTTGAGGAATCCAGCATAAGACAGTGGGATATTCCTGAACTTAGGAAAGGATTAATGTATTTAAAGGAGAAAGCAGCGGATTTGTCTGAATGCGCAGGCACTCAATTGCGCATTTTCCATGGAGAAAAAGATGTGATTGTACCCCTAGATCAAGTCCCTGGGCCTCCTCCGGGAGTTGCTATCGATATAATTCCAGATAAAGGGCACGTGCCCTTCTTGTCATCTGAATTCGAAAGGAGGTTCTGTGTGTCTTAAGGCGCGGTTGACACAGTCCTTCTCAAGGGCTGCTTCAAGCTATGACACCTATGCCGATGTCCAGCCTGAAACGGCTACCTGTCTTATGGCCCGGCTCAAAGACAGAGAATATCAGAAGATACTTGAGATCGGCTGTGGTACGGGATCATATACCTTGATGCTGGCAAAGAAATTCGTAAACTCACATATACTGGCAGTTGACATCTCGCCGGTCATGGTTGCCAAGGCGAGAATAAAACTTGCCCGATATTCCAGGGTACGTCTTGAAAAGGCCGATGGTGAGTTTCTTCCTGTTTTTATTTCCGGTCCTTTTGATCTTATTACTGCAAGCGGTGCCCTTCACTGGTTTGAGGATTTAGAAAGGACAATACAACAATACTGCCGCATCCTTTCTCCTTGCGGCTCTGTCCTTTTTGCGGTCTTTGGTCCAAACACACTCTTTGAGCTAAACAAGACGCTCAGCCATGTCTTTGACAATAGAGTCTGTCTCCCGGTCGATTTTTTCCCAAAGGAGACCATATTGCAGGATTTTCTTTCAAGGGCATTTAATGAATGGGAGGTAAAAGAACTCAGTCTTTCCCGTACCTATCCGGATCTGTTGTCACTCCTTAGGAGTCTGAAAAGTACGGGTGTAGCGCCCAGGATGGAAACAGGGCCTTTTGTGCGTACCCGCGCGGGCATGTTGGAGATAGAGCGCAGTTATAAAAAACATTTTGGTTCGATAAGGGCTACCTATCAGGTATTTATCTGTGAGGGGTCCAAATCACCAAATCACCAAATCACCAAATCACCAAATCCTCAATGATTCTATTTGTAACCGGTACAGATACTGGCGTGGGCAAGACCTTTATCACTGCCCTTTTGGCAAAGGCCCTGGCCGATCAGGGAATTGATGTCAAGGTACAAAAATGGGTCAGCACCGGTAACAGCAACCTCTCTGAAGATTGTGTTTTTATCTATGAACTGCTTGGAAACAAGCCAGGTGAAACCATCTATGGATTACAGGATACCACTGGTTTTGGTTCTGATACGGCCCCGTATTGTCTGCCGCTTCCTGCATCTCCCCATCTTGCAGCAGAACAGGCAGGCGTGACCATTAAGACCAAAGTGATCCGGGATGCCCTTATTCGCCTCGAATCATCGTGCGAAATCCTTATTGTGGAAGGAGTCGGCGGAGTCCTTGTGCCCTTGAGCAGGGCAATGCTTCTGGCAGATCTGGTGGCGGACTTGAAATTGCCTGCTCTTGTAGTGGCGCGAAGCGGCCTTGGCACCTTAAATCATACACTCCTGACACTGGAGGCCCTGCGACACAGGGATATTCAAATTGTGGGCGTGTTACTTAACAGCCAGGGGGATGAAGATTCTTCCATTGTGAGAGATAACCAGAGGACAATTGCTGAGATGGGACAGGTAGAGGTCTTTGGTGTCCTGCCCAGGATGAAAAGTCCGCTTGATGCCCTCTCATCCATAGCACCCATGGCTGATCGTATCCTGAATGTGCTAAAAGACCTGGAACATTTTTTCAAAAAATCCACCAGGTAGTTGATTTCAAATTCAGGAAAGTC
>JAGGRV010000283.1 GCA_021159445.1 Deltaproteobacteria bacterium
GGTTCACAGTTTACCCTGAACCCGGTAGATATAACTTCTATTTCCGGTGATACTATGCAGTGTATTGACACATCATATTATTCCAGCCCAGAATTTCAGGCAGCCCTTCTCGAAGCCATGGCATGTGTGCAAAGTTGTCAGGATGCAACCTGCATTATGTCATGTATGCCTGACCTTGGGCTTGGCAGTGCCTTTTCGCTGGCATTTGAACTATATAACCCGGAAATCACTCCCATAGAGTTTATACTGCCGGCCGGCGCTTTTTTCGAAGCAAGCGCAGACGTACAACCCATGCTGATCGGGGTTGATGAAATACTGACGGTATCTCCAGGAATTACGATTGTCTGCGTACCCACTTATTGCATGGATGGTTATGCTCATGCCCCTTCAGCAGAAGACACGTTTGCAATACCAGGATCAGGCATAGCTCAACAGGCTTGCATTGCTGAAATACTGGATCTGATAAGGGGTAAAACGGAAATCTCCCAGGCCGATTCACTTATCATTCAGGACGCGGTATGGACCTGCATGGAAGATGGTTCCATAACAGAGGCCCAGCGGGCAGCTTTACAAAATTTGTGATTTTTTCTGGATAGAGAATAATATTCTTGGCGATACGGAAACGATGCCAATCCTGCCGTGAGATCTAGGGGACGTCCCCTAGATCTAAGCGCGCGCAGCGAGCGAGTGGCGAATTTTCATGTACGATAATCTGCGTTAATCCGCACGTAATCGGTTGAAAGGTCGCTGGTCAGAATACGGGCCTCTTCTTGCCCAAGACCCAGGTCCAAAACAACAGTGAACTCTCCGGCAGCCATAACCTTCTTGGCCAGGTCCTCAGCCTCTTTGCCAACACCCATACCCATTCTCACAATTTCGATGTCATCAAAGGACAAACTGATCAGCCCCTGATCCAGGGGGAAACCCGCACGGCCTGCTGCAGCAAGAATTCGACCCCAGTTAGGGTCTTCCCCAAAGAAGGCCGTCTTCACGAGTGGCGATCCGGCAACAGTCCGGGCTATCCTGTCTGCCTCATCTCCGGTCCTTGCTCCTTTTACGTCCAAGGTTACACACTTGGTCACACCTTCGCCGTCTATGACAATTTGCCGGGCCAGGTCTTGTAGCAAATCTTTGAGTACAGCCTCAAGGGTCTCTCCGTAATTAACCTCGTTAATCTCTTTATTTCCGGCAAGACCGTTGGCCAGGGCCAGGACTGTGTCATTCGTACTGGTATCCCCGTCTATGGTAATCCGGTTAAACGTGTCTGATACGGTCCTTTCAAGCGCACCCCGCCACCAGACCGGATCTACCTTTGCGTCTGACAGGACAAAGGAGAGCATTGTGGCCTGGGGTGGACCAATGTTCGGCCCTATCATACCTGCGCCCTTTGCCATGCCGGCAACGGTTACTTCTACACCCCCGACATCAATGTGCTTGATGGCTGTCTTCCGAACCGTATCCGTAGTGAGAATGGCATCTGCCACAGATTCCAGCCCATTTTCAGAAAGGCCCCTTACAAGTGCCGGTATGGCCTCTCTTATCCGTCCCATAGGAAGAGGTTGGCCTATCACGCCGGTTGACGAGACCATCACATCATCAGGGATTATGCCCATTTCCTTGGCTACGAGAGAGCAGATTTTGTGGACATCGGCTATACCATCATTGCCGGTGCAGGCATTTGCATTGCCGCTGTTTACCACAACAGCCCTGGCATAAGGCCCGCCCCTGCTGAGACGATCAAGCCCTGCAAGGACCGGGGCGGCCCTTACCTCGTTTCTGGTAAATACGGCTGCCAAGACCGCAGGCTCATTAGAGGCTATTAGACCCAGATCGAGGCGTCCCTGATACTTGATGTTGGCTGAAACGGCTGAACCCTTAAAACCAGGGACCAATAAGTTCATTTCCTTCCACAACATTTCTTATACTTTTTCCCGCTGCCACAGGGACATGGGTCATTACGACCTACTTTCTGCCCCTTGCGCTTAACAGTCTTTGGCTTGTCATCGCCATCTCCACGGCCATAGCTCATGCTCTGCTGTTGCTTTCTGCGACGGGCTTCCATCTCTTCAGTTTCTCTTTCCCGCATGGGACGAATCCTGAGCAGGAGGCTTATAGATTCTTCTCTGAAGCGCTGGATCATGGCCATAAACATGTCATAACCCTCGCGCCTGTACTCCTGAAGTGGGTCTTTTTGGCCATAGCCTACCAGACCTATACCCTCTCTTAAATGGTCCATATTGAGGAGATGATCCTTCCACAAATTGTCCAGGGTCTGGAGGACTATGAACCTCTCCACCCGAGCCATTTCTTCATCGCCGAACAGGGTTATCTGGTTCTCATAGGCATGTCTTGCGACCGTGGCTATTTTTTCTTCCAGTGCCGCCTGATCAAGATCCTCTTTTTCTTCCTTGGGAATGTCCAGACGAACAGAAAACCGGCCAAGAAGACGTTCTTCCAGGGCCTTCCAGTCCCATTCTTCTGAAAGCCCTTTTTCATCCGTATAGGTATCCACCAGATCTGCCGCTATATCATCAATAAAACCATACAGTTCCTCCCGCATATCTTTGCCGGTAAGTATCTGCCTCCGCTGGCTGTAAATCACCTCTCTCTGCTTGTTCATTACGTCATCGTAATCAAGGAGGTGCTTTCTGATCTCAAAGTTGTGGGCCTCAACTTTTCGCTGGGCGTTCTCTATAGCCTTGCTCAGCATGGAGTGTTCAATAGGCTCTCCTGCATCCATGCCCAGCTTGTCCATGATTCCGGAGATGCGGTCTGATCCGAAGATACGCAGCAGATCGTCCTCCAGGGACAGGTAAAACCTGGAAGAACCAAGGTCGCCCTGACGGCCGGACCTACCCCTGAGCTGATTGTCTATCCGCCTTGACTCGTGGCGCTCGATACTGAGGATATGCAGCCCGCCCATATCGGCCACGCCCTCGCCCAGGACTATGTCCGTCCCCCGGCCTGCCATGTTGGTGGCAATGGTAATCCGGCCTCTTTCCCCGGCATGGGCCACGATTTCCGCCTCCCTCTCGTGGTGCTTTGCGTTCAGGACTTCATGCTTGATTCCCAGGCGCTTCAGCATCTTTGAGAGCCGCTCTGAATTGTCCACGCTGGAGCTACCCACCAGGACAGGCCGACCCTGATCATGAAGGGATTTAATTTCCTTGACCGCGGCCTCGAATTTTTCCTTCTCTGTCCTGAAGACCACATCCGGATAGTCCTTGCGAATCATATCCATGTGGGTGGGGACTACAACCACATCCAGGTTGTAGATCTTCTGAAACTCCGCTGCCTCTGTCTCGGCAGTACCCGTCATGCCGGCGAGCTTTTCATACATGCGGAAAAAGTTCTGGAAGGTTATGGAAGCCAGGGTCTGGTTTTCACTCTCTATCTTTACGCCTTCTTTGGCCTCAAGGGCCTGATGCAGTCCATCACTGTAGCGTCTTCCCGGCATAATGCGGCCTGTGAACTCGTCAACTATCACCACCTGTCCGTCTTTGACTAAATAATCTACATCCCTCTTGAACAGGACATGGGCCTTAAGGGCCTGTTGCACGTGGTGAAGGAGTTCGGCCTGGGCAGGATCATAGAGGTTTTTCACTCCCAGGAGCTTTTCGCACTTTTCCACACCCTCTTCAGTCAGACTGACAGCCCTAGCCTTTTCATCCACTGTAAAATCAGTTTCCCTATTCAGGTGCGGGCTGATTTGATTGACCCTGTAGTAAAGATCCGTAGAATCTTCGGATGGGCCGGATATGATGAGTGGGGTCCTGGCCTCATCAATGAGGATGCTGTCCACTTCGTCTACTATGGCATAATGAAATTCCCGCTGGACCATGTCCTCCAAGGAGTACTTCATGTTGTCTCTAAGGTAGTCGAATCCGAACTCGTTATTGGTGCCGTAGGTCACATCGGCCCCATAGGCTGCTTTGCTCTCTGCATTCTGAAGACCATGGACTATTACCCCAACATCCAGGCCAAGAAAGCGATATACCTGTCCCATCCACTCCGAATCGCGGGTTGCCAGATAGTCATTAACAGTAACCACATGGACCCCGCGACCGGTAAGCGCATTCAGATAAACCGGCATTGTGGCCACTAAAGTCTTTCCTTCACCGGTCTTCATCTCGGCGATTTTGCCCTGATGCAGCACAATCCCGCCCATGAGCTGTACGTCAAAGGGCCTGAGCCCCAACACCCTGAGAGCTGCCTCCCGTGTAACGGCAAAGGCCTCCGGGAGCAATTCATCCAGAGACTCTCCCCGTTCAAGCCGTTCCTTGAACTTAGGGGTCTTTGCCTTGAGTTCTGCGTCAGACAAGGCCTTTATTTCTGATTCAAGAGAATTTATACGATCTACAAGGGGCTGTAGCTTCTTGACCTCCCTGCCGTGTTTGGTGCCAAACACCTTTGCAACTAAATCTACAAACATATAATTAAAGCTCCACCAGCAGTGCTATTTCGTCACAATCCGGAAATTTTGGACACTTTATACAGTCTGCCCAGATTTTTTGGGGAAGTGAACTCTTGTCCACCAATTTGAACCCCAATTTCTCAAAAAATTTTGATTGGTACGTGAGGGTAAAGACCCGGTAAATTCCAAGAACAACGGCCTCTGAAAGGCTATGCTCCACAAGCTGTCTTCCCATACCCTTGGCCTGGTAGTCTTCGCGTACTGCCAAAGACTTCACCTCAGCCAGGTCTTCCCAACATATATTAAGGGCCACCACACCTACGATATTATCATCAGATGTCTGCATTACAGTATAGTCCCGCAGATGATCATATATCTCGCTGAGAGAACGCGGCAACAGCAAACCCTGATCTGCAAAGTGAGCAAGCAGGGCATGAATAGACCTTACATCTGATATCTTGGCTTTCCGTATCATGATACACTAGTCACATACGGGTACGACATAAGATCTCAAGTTATGTTTTTGGGCCAGCTTTTTTGCAGAGATGGTGGCCTCCTCAACAGAACCGTACTCCCCGAGATGGACCCTATAGAAGACCCCCTTCTCAGGACCGAGGTCCGCCCTCCTGACTTTAGCTCGATAGCCCTTATCTCTCCACCTTCTGGCCTCTTTATTTGCCCGCTCTCTCTCTCTATAAGAAGCTATTTGCAACGCAAAGTATGTGCTCTTCTTCTTTGCCTTTTTGGTTTGGTACCCAGGCCGCTTAACATCATCCGTGTCACGCACCTTCTTTTTAACTGATTCTTCCTCTGGCCCTGGCTGCTCTTTTTTCTTAGTATCCAGTGGAGTTACCTGAATTGTTTTTTCTGGAATTAGGGGAGTAACTTCCTCTGCTTCAGGCACTACCCTTGCGACAACCTGGGTCTGGAGTGACTCATCCAGGCTGCGCCCAACCAGCTTCTGACCAACCCAGAAACCTAAGATAAACACCCACAGAAAAACACAAACAGTAGATACAGTCAGGGCGATAAGCCCTCCCCAACTTAACTGGAACTGTATTTTCCGACTTTTTTTTCTGATTCGAGCCATCTCCAAACCTCATGCTAAGCCCATGGGGCAGACACGCAGGTCTGTCCCTACCGGCCTACATTTTTTCAGGTGCTGATACTCCCAGTAGCCCCAGACCCTTGCGAAAAACCCTTCTTGTCACATCTGCCAGGAGAAGTCTGGCCTGAGTCAAATCCGGATCATCGGTGATAAACCGATGCCGGGTATAGTAGCCATGCAGTTGACCTGCCAATTCAGTAAGATAATAACTGACGCGATATGGCTCAAGGGCAAGAGCGGCATCAGCCACGAGACAGGGAAATGCATCCAGTTGCTTCAAAAGTTTAATATCCTCTGGGGTATTGAGGAGTGAGATATCAATATCCTGTGGTTTTGCAAGAGAAATTCCCTGCTCTCCAGCATTCCCGAAAACGCTTGAAAGCCTGGCATAAGCATATTGTACATAATAAACAGGGTTTTCCTGGCTCTGGCTTCTGGCAAGATCCAGGTCAAAGTCCAGGTGACTGTCACATCTGCGGGTCAAAAATATGAACCGCGCAGCGTCGCTACCCACGTCATCCAGCACTTCCCTCAAGGTCACAAACTCACCGGCCCTGGTTGACATGGCCTTAATCTTCCCCCCTTCCAGAAGGTTGACAAGTTGTACAAGAAGGACCTGCAATTTATCTTCCTTACAACCCAGTGCCTTTATTGCCGCCTTTACTCTTGCTACATATCCATGGTGATCAGCACCCCAGATATCAACCAGAAGGTCATATCCCCTCTCCAGCTTGTGTCTGTGATAGGCTATATCTGACGCAAAATAGGTAAGAACTCCATTTGAACGCTTAACCACTCTGTCTTTTTCATCTCCCAGGGCGGTGGCCCTGAACCACAATGCCCCTTCTTCCTCGAACATGTAGCCTTTATCCTGTAACTCCGAGATGGTGCTGTCAACCAGCCCGCTCTCATGAAGGGTCTTCTCACTAAACCAGTTATCATAATGGACCCCAAATTCTTCAAGATCTTTGCGGATGCCAGATGCTATGATCTTGACAGCAGTATCAATAAAAAATGTCAGGCAAGATTCAAGTGGCATGTCTAAATATTTGTCCCCTTCTCCTAAGGCAATGTTTGAGGCAATATCACGGATATAGTCCCCCTGATAATACTCTTCGGGAAATTCGACCTCATGCCCAAAATATTCCAAATATCGTAAGTAAACAGAGGCCCCGAGAGTCCTCATCTGATTTCCTATATCGTTGATGTAATACTCCCTTTCCACACTGAAACCAGCGGCCTTTAAGACCCTGGCCAGGGAATCACCAACGGCTGCGCCTCTGCCGTGGCCTACATGTAGAGGTCCTGTCGGGTTGGCACTCACAAACTCCACCTGAACCAACCGGCCATTACCAGCCGGGGACTCGCCGTAAGAATCTCCTGCATCCCAAATGGTCCGCAGGTTCTCCTGCCACCAAGTAGTAGCTACAAAAAAATTGAGAAAGCCCGGCCCTGCCACCTCAACCTTATCGAATAGAGGATTGGCCTCTAATATTTTGGCCAGACAACCAGCCAGCTCCCGTGGTGACCTCTTGGCATCTGAGGCAGTTATCAAGGCCAAATTGCTGGCGAAATCGCCATGGACTTCCAGCTTTGGAGGTACAACTTGATGTGATGCCGATAGAGGCACATCAGGAAGCACTCCTTCAGCAACACCCTGTCTATAGGCCCCCTCTACAGCTTTCTGTATTCTGTTACGTAACACCTTTTTCCCTTTTTCTGGATCACTTTTCTTTCTCTGGTTCCTTTTTGCACCGTTCAAAGTATTGTTCGTAATAGTCCATTATCTCTAACACAGAATTGATAATAGGCCCATGCAAAAAGCAGGGACATCGAGGTCCTTTTTTGTTAAAATAGCAGGAAAAGTAACCGATGATTAAAAAAACAGTGAAATTAACTCATGGAAACAATTTATATGGAAGAACAAGCAACTGGATTTTTTCGAAAAATTGTGCAACAAACCCCGGCTTTTTATTTATTCCTGACTTTACTGCAATATATGCCACACAGAAGGGGAGAATAAGCGCCGGCACAAGGACAATTTGTAAAAGGACAGGTACGCTCTTTTTGACCATCTATCCAGAAGGTGGCATGTTTGCAAAAACTGTAGATATTTCCAGGAAGAACGGGCTCAAAGTCTGAACAAATTTCTTCGGATGATTCTTGGAATTGACTGGTAAAAGCAAGGGCCGTATTCAATTCTCCCTTGCCATCATTATTAATCACTTTCCCTTGCACCTCAAACTTTAAGTATTAAGCTCGCAACGTATTTGCAACAAATGCCTTTTTCTTAAATAACATGCAAGAATTGTTCCGGGCATTTAATCATTAATAGGTACTACAAAGCCGTACCTATTTCCTCGAAAAAGAGATATAAGAGAAACATGTTGCTATTGCAAGGTTTTTTTCTTTACATTGTGGAAAAGTTTTTCTCAAATGAAGGAACAAATAACGAACACGTGAACAGGTATCCAAAAGGGCGGTATTTTTCTTCCTTTTTAACGTATCTTTCCCGATTTTGATAGCTGATTTTAGATTTTTGGAGTAAAAATTTCTTGAACATTAGATAAAGTAAATATTAATTCTGTTACAATTTAAGAAAACCGGTTCAATTATTTGGGTATAACAACGTGATACTGAAAAACAAGAATGACAAGGTAGGTCGAAATGATCCGTGCCCATGCGGGAGCGGGCTGAAGTATAAAAAATGTTGTCTTCTCAAGACGGGCTCAAAACACAGTGATCTCAAAAAGCTATATTTACAGAAGTATGGAATTCGACTCAAGAAAAAGGAAGATATCGAAGGCATCCGGAAGGCTGGAAAGCTGGTTCTGGAACTCCTGCGATTGGTGAAGCATGAGATTAGGCCGGGAATAATCACCGATGATATTAACACGCTGGTTCATGAATTCACCATTAAAAATAATGCCATCTCAGCGCCTCTGAATTACAGGGGTTTTCCAAAAAGCGTTTGTGTTTCGGTAAATGAAGTTGTCTGTCACGGAATCCCCGGCAAACGGATATTAAAGGATGGGGATATTGTGAATGTGGACGTAACTCCCATCTTGAATGGATATTATGCCGATGCAAACCAGACTTTTTTCGTGGGATCGCCCAGTTCCGAGGCCCGAAAAATTGTCAGGGTTGCCCGCGAGAGTCTAAAGGCCGGCATGTCCATGGTGCGCCCAGGAAATACAATAGGAGATATTGGATGGGCCATACAGAAATATGCTGAAGGGGAAGGGTGCTCAGTAGTCAGAGAATTTGTTGGTCATGGTGTTGGGTTTGAATTCCATGAACATCCAGAGGTCCCCCATTATGGTCTAAAAGGGAAGGGTATAGGCCTCGTTCCTGGCATGGTCTTTACAATTGAACCCATGATAAATCTGGGAAGAAAAAATATTCTGATATTGGAAGATAGATGGACAGTAGTAACCGCGGATGGATCGCTTTCTGCTCAATTTGAACAAACACTTACTGTTACTGAAAATGGTTATGAGAGCTTAACACCTTTTGATCTGTAAACCAGACCCGCGATTGTCACCAGAAGTCATGCGGCTCAATTGACAAATTTAGCTCATAGCTGGTAGCCATGAACCCTGAGCTACCAGCCATGAGCTAATCTGTGAATAATTTTGAATACAAGAAACTCGAAGTTATGAAATGATCTCTTGTCTGGGAATTATTACATGTAAAGACCTTAAGTAGATCTGTTGTCCTAAAAAAAACTCTTTCAAAAAAATTTCCTGTATTTACATGGTTGTTCGAATGCTCTTGCCTGCAAGAGGATTGTAGAGCTTGGTTATTGCAACCTTCATAACATCCAAAGTACCCATTTCCGCTATAATACCCATCAAGGTATTTTCTGCATCTTCAGGAAGTACACAGGCATCTGAAGAGTCGAATGCTAAGTCCTTGAAGCCTTTACAGAGTTTCTTTTTGTCTTTCTTGGTCATTCCCACCTGAATTGCCTTTTTGCCGTCAATTTCCTGAACTTGATCGGCCAATCCGGCAGCTTCAATCTTTTTAAGTTTTTCATCATCCATCAAGACATTGATATAGAAATCAGCCATAAACAACCTCCTCTTAATAAGTTACTTGGGATATAATTTTTGGGCAAAAATCGCCATATATACAGCGAATTTTTATATCATGACACCTGTTTTGTGTCAAGAAGCTTGCCGGTTTTTGGGTATTACAA
>JAGGRV010000257.1 GCA_021159445.1 Deltaproteobacteria bacterium
CTACTCCTTTTTAATGCTAATGGCTAACCGCTAACGGCTAACCGCACAGATCCAAATATTTTGAACCAGGCATTTAAAAGCACCGTAAAAACCGTCTATAGGGCTAAAATGGCAGTAGAAGAGAGCCTGGAAGAGAGAAAAAAAACGTTTTTCCGAATTATGGGATGAGGCCATGGCAGAGGTCAGAAAATAGATGGCAGGATACGTAATGCGCTTTGAGCGTGTATGTAATGACTCATTGGTTCTTGAGTCATTACATACATGAAATGAAACAGGAATATTTAAAAGCAGACTTGGCTTCTTTCACTCCCTGTTTGTGGCTGTCTGAATTTCAGAGGGTTTTTCGAGTTCACCAATCCTGGCTTCCAGCTCTTTCAGGTAAGCCCTTAAATCGTCGGCCTCGCGCTCAAGTTCGGCGAGTTTACCCTTAGGATCAAGGGTCACCGGCTGCCAATAGAACTTTCTCTGCGGCCGCCTCGACGACCCATGCGGCCTCCACGGCCTGAACCCCTGCCGGCGATTGGGCCATCACCCAGTCTCACGACTCCACCAGGAGCTATATCCAAACTCCCTGCAGTCTTTGCCTTGCCGCATCTTCCTAATCCTCGACCTGTCTTCGGGCCTTCGCCCATAGGACCTGTACTATCATAACCTGGCATGTATAACACCTCCTTTTAATTGTTTAATTGTGTCAAAAGCTGCCCTGTCCATTCCTGCCCCGGCGGCCCCGAGCGCCTTTACGGCGCCTGCCTACACCAAGGAGAGTGTACGAACCGCCTTGAATCCTGATCATCTTTCCCATGACCAACGCTTCCGCTACCATCTCTCTTGCTTCAGCAAGTATCCTGCCGAAGGTCTGCCGGGATACATTCATGCGAATAGAAGCAGTTCCTTGATCCAGTTTCTCAAGATCGCTCAAACGGAGGGCCTCAAGCCCTTCAATAGGGAGCACTACTTCTTCCAGATCCCGGCCCGAGATCCCCTGAGGCTTGAAAGTATTTGCCATGGGTCCTCCCTGTACAAAACGGGGTTTTCTGGGTCTGGCCACGATGGTTCCTCCTATAGTTATGAGCAGTTGATTATAATGTAAAGCGGTATTTTCTATTGTCAAGAGGTTAATTGGGCAGAAGCTCAAAAATAACCACATTGAATTTGTTGAATAACTTTACTGAAGGGATGCTTATGGAAAATGGTTTGACAATCCCTGTGTTGTGTAATAATAGAATGTATGTGTATTATAGTTACACACTTTACTATTGGAGGTGCATGCAGATGTCAATGAGGGTCCAAGTCATAATTGAAGAAGAAGAGGCGGCAAGGTTCAAATCACAGGCCCATAAAGAGTCAAAATCGCTGAGTGCCTGGCTGCGGGAAGCCGGGAAAAGAATGCTGGAGATGAATCAAAGAGAGCAGCCGTTGACGGAGCCTGGCGCATTGAGGGTATTTTTTCAGGAATGTAATGAAAGAGAACAGGGAAGCGAGCCGGACTGGGAAGGCCATAAGATATTGATTTTGGAAGGTTTCCAGTCGGGCAAGAGACCATGATTTTTGTTGACAGCAATATTTTTATTTATGCCGTGGGCAGACCGCACCCTTTGAGAGAAGAGGCTCAGAATTTCTTTTTGGAATCCAGAAAAAAGGGAAGCATACTCGTGACTTCCGCTGAAGTACTGCAGGAATTGTTACATGTGTACCTGCCTGTAGGCCGAATAGAGACCCTTGATGCCGCCTTGGAACTTGCCACGCAAGGTGTTGATCGCGTTATTCCGATCAATTCGGAAACAGTTGTCCACGCCCGCCATCTGATCGACAGCTATCCCGGATTATCCGCCAGAGACCTCTTGCATCTGTCAGTATGTCACAAAAACAAGATTAAGATGCTGAAAACATTTGACAACAACTTGTTGACGGCATTTACAGGATCAACACGTTGATCTGCATTTATCAGGAACCCGGAGCGGGTTGCGGTATTTCCGGCCTACAGCCACTTCTCCAGCACATCGGCCAGCGCCTTGGGCGATAACGGCTTGGCGAGGTAGTCGTCCATGCCCGCATTGATGCACTTTTCCCGGTCGCCCTTCATAGCGTTGGCGGTCAAAGCAATAATCGGCAAGTTTCGTATTTCGGATTTCGAGTTTCGAATTTCCCGGGTAGCTTTATATCCATCCATTTCAGGCATCTGGCAGTCCATTAACACTAGATCGTATGGCATATCCACGACCGCCTTGACCGCCTCCCGGCCGTTGTTGGCTACCGCATCGGCCCGAAATCCCATCTTCTCGAGCATTTTCAAGGCCACCTTCTGGTTAACGATGTTGTCCTCGGCGATCAGAATACGCATGTTTGCCCGCCTGCCTTCGATGATGTTGTGGTAAGTGATGAGCTCCTTTTTTTGTTTTCCGTCTTTTGAATTTTTTTCTTGACAACATAATTAAGAACTGATATTGCAAATACGTTTCAATTAGGGGATATCCCTCCTGGGACGTAATTTTAGGCAAAATACAAAAAAATTCTTTTGACATGCCAATATGATTTTATGATTTTTGTGGTGTGATATCTCAGGATTAGGGAGTGATCATGAGACAAAGGGCTGGTGTTTATGACTTGTTCGACGACAAAAACTATCAGGAGGTCGATGCGGTCATGAGGCCTGGAATGCCTCTCGCTATGGCCGGCACGGGTGAAAAAGTGCGTATCGTAATGCTTGCAGGCGGCAGGGGGATGCAACAGAGGCTGATCAGCATGGGCCTGGATGTGGGATCGGAGATCGATGTAATTAGAAGGGGGGCTCCAGGGCCTTTTCTGATAGCGACTGGCGATACGCGTCTTGCGATAGGGGCGGAAATGGCCCATAAGATCATGGTTATTCCGGTGGAGAGGAAAATCGAATGACTATGGATGAAATAAGACCCGGCCGGGGGTGCCGCATCGTGCGGCAAAACCTGGGCGGTGCAACTGGACAGCGCTTGATGGACATGGGTTTTATGCCTGGAACAAAGGTTGAGGTTATCCGCAATGCCCCCCTGGTAGACCCTGTTGATCTCTTGATAAGAGGATATCACGTCAGCATACGTCATGCCGAAGCCAAGGGTGTGGAGGTGGAACAATTATGAGACATAAAGGGAATAAAATAGTAGTGGCTGTTGCCGGCCAGCCAAATTCCGGCAAATCGACTATTTTCAACATGTTGACAGGGGCAAGGCAGCATGTTGCCAACTATCCCGGTGTTACGGTCGAAAAAAGGACGGGGAAATACAGCCACAATGGCAATAGTGTGACACTTGTGGATCTGCCCGGGACTTACAGCCTTACTTCCTATAGTCAGGAGGAAAGGATTGCCAGAGACTTTTTGCTTCATGAAAAACCAACATGTGTGCTTGATATAGTGGACGCCTCCAATCTCGAGCGCAACCTTTACCTGACGTTTCAGCTTCAGGAGATCGGCATTCCCCTGGTTATCGCATTGAATATGATGGATGTAGCCCAGGCCCGCGGCCATGTGATTGATACGCATAAGCTGAGTGAACTGCTGGGGGCGCCAGTAGTTCCTACAGTGGGGAATAAGGGCAAAGGGAAACAGGAAGTTAAGGAGGCCATTGTAAATACTCACAAAAATACTGAAAACGGCAGTTTTCGCATTGATTACGGAGAAAAACTGGAATCGATCCTGGGCCTGCTTGAAAAAAAGCTTTCAGAAGATCTGGATATTTCTGCCTCTTATCCGGTGCGGTGGTTATCGGTAAAACTCATGGAAAACGACAGTGAAGCGCGTCGGCTTGTAGAGAAAGCAGTTTCGGCATAGGGAATATATGAAAGCGGAAAAAGAGATATTAAATCGCATCGACTCGGAGAGAAAAAAATTTCTTTCCCGGCATAAAGAGGCAGCAGAGGCAGTTATTGCACAGAAGCGTTATCAGGCCGCTGAAAGGATCACTGATCTCGCGGTTAAACGGGAAAAAGGCATCCATAGAACATTGACAGATAAGATAGACGCGGTCACCTGCCACAGGGTTTTAGGACCGATTATCCTTCTGTGTGTTATCTATCTCTTTTACGAGCTATCCATAGTACAGGGCTACAAGATCACCGCCTATACCTGGCCTCTGCTTGCTGCTTTTCGTGATTTTTGCGCCTCTATACTCCCATCTCCGGGGCTTGTTTTTGACCCTCTTTCCAGAACAGTTCCTCTGGGAGTTATTGATGGGATCGTAGCTGTATTGAATTACGTACCTATTTTCCTCATATTGTTTTCTCTGATAGCCATCATGGAGGATTCGGGCTATATGGCCAGGGTGGCATTCATCCTGGACCGTATTTTCAGAAATTTTGGTCTGCATGGCCAATCCGCGCTTCCGATGATATTGAGCGGGGTGTTTGTAGGCGGGTGCGCAATACCCGGTGTAATGGCGTGCCGTGCTATAAAGGATCAAAAGGCTAAGATAGCAACCATACTGATCTGCCCCCTCATGAATTGCCTGGCCAAAATCCCTCTCTATGTGCTCCTTGTGGGTATGTTCTTCGCTGCCCACAAGGGAATTGTCATGTTTTTCATATCGACGATCACCATTATCATAGCCCTCTCGGTATCCAAGATCCTGAGTTTTACATTGCTCAGAAAAGAAGAAACCGCACCTTTTGTCCTGGAGATGCCCCCGTATCATGTGCCTACGGTAGGGGGCGTGCTGAGACGCTGCATCGAACGGACCTGGCTTTTCGTCAAAAAAATTATAACCATAGTTGCAGCAGTTACACTGATTGTCTATGCGCTTATGAATGTGCCGGGAATAAGCAAAGACAGGAAAGCTGATTTTCAGGACCAATTCAACAAAGACGTCGGGACATTTTTTAAGAAAATAGGCGAAGATAATCCCTATGCAAAGCTTTTTGAAGGGGCAGGCATGACAAGTTTTGCAATCTACTGGGATGACTACAAGAAGGCAAAAATGGGTGCCGGGGGCAAAGAGGCGAAAAAGGCAATCGATGAGACGTTTAAGGAAAGAAATGGCGAGTTCTTCAAGATCGTAAAAAGGGGCAGCTACGTGGTTGATGGGAAAAAGGTGAAGGATAAATATGCCCGTAATGTTCACAAGGCGTATAAGAAGCTGCACAGCAAGAGGAACAAAATTAAAAGGACAATCAAGGAAGAGACTATTATAGGAAGTGTTATGGGGCGTATCGGGCGCTTTGCAGAGCCGGTTACCAGCTATGCCGGGTTTAACTGGCGTGTAAATATTGCCCTGATAAGCAGTTTTGCGGCCAAAGAAAACAGTGTGGCAACACTCGGAAGCATCTACCAGAGCACTCCGGGGGAAAAAGAAGAGTCACTTGGGGCCAGGATGAAGAAAAAAGAAAGAGGCTGGACACCTCTTCATGCCCTGGCGATCATATTGTTTATGACTATGTATCCGCCGTGCATCCCTACATTGCTCATGGTCAAGCTGGAGGCCGGCACAAAATGGGCGCTCTTTGCAACATCTTATCCTATTGTCCTGGGATCTGTCATAGCTATTCTCGTTTTTACTGGAGGAAACCTGATAGGTCTCAGCGGGTTCAAGACAATGGTTGCCTTTTACCTGCTTGCTTTAGGTATTACCACAGGTTTGGGATTTATTAAGACAAAAACAGTATCAGAATACGCTTAAACCTGAGTTGAGCTATTAGCTATTAGCTGTTAGCTGTTAGCTATTAGCTATTAGCTTTCAGTAAACTAATTGCTAACCGCTAGTCGCTCATTTTAAGAAGGAAGGGAGGTGAGACGTTATGAAAAAGACCTTGATCTATTTATTTGGTTTCCTGGCGGTGCCGTTTTTTTTCACCACCTATGCATTTGCGCACACGCCTCTTTGCTCTTGCTATGACAATGGAGACGGGACGATAACGTGCGAAGGTGGTTTTTCTGATGGTTCATCAGCCGCCGGAGTCAGTATGACTGTGCAGGACAAAGACGGCAAGGCAGTCACTGAAGGAAGGATGACCGAAGACAGCGAATTTACCTTCAAGAAACCCGAGGGTGATTACACGGTAGTCTTTGATGCAGGACCCGGTCACGTTGTAGAGGTACCAGGCTCAGAAATTACGGAATAGGAATTGAGGAGAAAAAAATGAAAAAATTAGTAATGCTATTATCCCTGGTCGCGGCCTTCGCGCTGAGCGCGCCGGCTTACGCCCATTTTCAGACGATTTATACGCCGCAAAGCGCTCTTTCGAAGACGCAAAAAATCAACATCAAGTTGATCTTTACCCACCCGTGGGAAGCCGGGCATACCATGGACATCGGAAAAGATCAGAGCGGCAAGATACACCCGCCCATCGCATTTGGCGTCATGCACAAAGGCAAGAAAAAAGACCTTCTCGAGACCCTGAAAGCGATAACCTTTACCAGCCTCAGCAATAAGGGAAGGGCCTACGATGTTAATATGAAATTAAAAGGGATGGGTGACCATGTATTTTACTTTGTTCCTGCACCATACTATGAAGGGGCAGAAGACATCTATATCCAGCAGTGCACCAAGGCGATATACAATATAGCCGGTGCTCCGACTGATTGGGATGCATTGGTAGGTGATCCTTTACCTACAGAGATTGTTCCTCTGGACAAGCCGTATAGCATCTGGAAAGGAATGAGTTTTCGCGGTGTTGTCACGTGCGGCGGCAAACCGGTGCCTGATGCTGAAATCGAAGTTACATATATGAACCACAATATCGAAGGGAATAATTTCGTAACAAAGGAAAATATGGAAATACCGCAACCTGACCTTGTGCCTATCGGCATCAAGGCCGACAGCAACGGCGAGTTCTCTTTTACATTTCCCAAGGCCGGCTGGTGGGGCTTTTGCGCCCTTGGTGCCGGCGGAGATTTGAAATACAACGGGAAGGAACTTTCCCAGGATGCAGTCATCTGGGTCCAGGTAGTTGATATAAAATAAGCACAGGCGGTAATTTGAGGGATAATCATAAGGCCGCCTTTTTTTGGCAGCCGTTCATGTAATTGCGTATCAGTTAGATATTTGCTTGTCGCCTTCTTATCATTAATAATTACCGCTCTCTCCTCTGTATGACCCTCTCCCCGATCCGGGGAGAGGGTCATATACCCTTTTAAGGTGTTAAATTGCCCAAGCCCCCGGATCCAGGTCTCTCCTCTCCTTGAATCGCAACCCGGCAGAACAGGACTGCGGTTTCCGGAGGATGCCTTCCGCATGACCGACAGGATGGAATTTATCAATGTGGACCAATACCGTGGATAAAAGGCTGACCGAGCAGTTTACAGGAGCCCTGAGAGAAGCTGGATCTGTTTTTCCTGCACGGTCTATAAAGCGCTCTTTCCGTTTTATATAAAAACCACGGACAAGACGAGCGGCTACCTGCGATTTGACGTAATCCGGAACGGGCCGTCTGCCCTGATCGGCATTGCCTTCTCGTTGGTCTTTGCCATCGTCGTCATGAACGCGCGGAAACTTGGTTTAAGAAAACACTGGGCCGATCTTGTTATCATCATGTTCACCGGCCTCTATGGCCTGATTGCTGTTACCATAATCGAACCGGAGCCGTGATTTTCGCCTCCTCCGGTGTTCGCCGGCAAAGTTCCGCTGCTCGCCCACAGCCAAAGCCAAAATTCTCAAGGATCGCCGGATTCCCACAAAGCGAGAAGGCGGGCCACCACATCCTTTGTCTGTTCCGGCCGATCTTTCAGCCCGGCCAGGGCCTCCCACAATTCCGGGTCCAGATGCTCAGGATCGTATTCAACGACTGCGGACAGGGCCAAGGCGTTAACCCGCACACTGAGGATGCCGGGAATCTGATTCACATGGTCCCCCAGGTCCACCCCCTGAAGAGACTCGATGCCGGAAAATGAAATCCTGAGCCTGATCCTGCCGGGGATGTGATGGGCAATCTCCAAATGTGGTACAATGTCTAACAACGTCTGGATTACTTTATTTTTTAAACCGGTGTCATTTGTCATTTTTTAAATTCAAAATTCAAAATTTAGAATTCAAAATTCCTTTTTCTTGTCCGGCCCCAGCCCCGGTGCCTCCCAGGCCATAAGCCGGCTGGAATTGAGCAGGATGCCGAATGAATGAACTATGTGCAGTGCCCCGGCCATAATGGGCGGGAGCATACCTGCGGCCCCAAGTATCACACCTCCTATGTTGGTGGAGACAGCCAGCCAGTGATTCTGCTCGATGGTTTTAATAGTCTTGTGGCTGAGCTGCCGAAGCCTTACAATGCACTCGAGATCGCTATTCACCAAGGCAATATCCGCTGCCTCGATGGCAACTTCGGCCCCTCCGGCCCCCATGGCTACACCCACGCTGGAACTCGCCAGGGCAAGGGCGTCATTTACACCGTCACCCACCATGACCACCTGTTTGCCCTGAGCTTCGAGCTGTTCCACATAGCGTGCTTTTTCCTTGGGAAGCAGGACGGCCTGGTAGCCGTCAAATTCAAAATCCTCGGCCATGGCCTTGGCTACCGGCTTTGTGTCTCCGGTGACCAGGTGCAGGCTGGAAATTCCGTCCTTACGGAGCCAATTGAGCACATCTCCGGCACCGGCTCTGATGGTATTGGATACTGCTATCAGCCCCTGGGCCTTTCCGTTTTTGGCCACATATACTACGGTGTTTCCCCTGGCAATGAGGTCACCCGCACGGCCCTTGAAATATTTTATGTTGACCCCGGTCTCGTCCATGAACTTGTCGTTTCCTACCAGGATCTCGACTCCATCCAACCGGGCCCGGACTCCCCGGCCCAGAATGAACTCGCACATAACATGGGGTTTGGGCTTAATGCCCAGTTCAGCAGCAGCAGCCACCAGGGCCTGGGCCATGGGATGCTGGTAGTGGGCCTCTGCACTGGCTGCCAGGGCAAGGACACTTATCGGGCTCTGCCTCGGGGTTCGTGGGATTACCTCGACCACTCGTGGAACCTCTGTGGTGAGAGTGCCGGTCTTGTCAAAACAGAAACAATTCGCCTTGCCTATATGCTCAAGGTAAAGCCCCCCTTTGATGAGGGTGTGGTTCCGGGCCGCATTGGCAAGGGCGGCTGAGACTGCGGTAGAAGCAGCCAGTACGGTTGCGCATGGGCAGGCCAGGACCAGCATCACAGTGAAGGCCCGCATGGGATCCAGAGTGATGATCAAGGTCCCCAGGACCGCTACAACGGAAATGCGCATTAGTCGCGAAGCCAGTATGTCTGCACGTTTCTCCGAAGGTGCCCGGTTCGCCAGAGAGTCTTCCACCAGATGCAGGATTCGACAGAGATAGGTCTCATCTCCCACCTTCCCGGCCTGGATGAAGATTGCCCCTTGCTGGACAATGGTACCGGCAAAGACACGGTCCTCCGCCCGGCGCACTTCAGGCTCAGACCGGCCGGTAATGGGGGCCTCGTCTACCATGGCCTCTCCTTCGAGCACCACTCCGTCCACAGGAATTTTTTCACCTGTGTGACAAACTACGGTATTGCCTGCCTGGACCTGGTCTGCCGGTATTTCCACCTCCACTCCGTCCACTATGATAAAGGTATTTTTCGCCGCTACCTGGAGGATGTCGCGTATCGCCCTTCGTGATCGTTCACCTACATAGTCCTCAAGGAGCATACCGATCCGCAGGATCCAGATGATTTCCAGGGCTGCAGTTGCTTCTCCAACAAAAATGGCCACCACGCAGCTAACAGCCAGGAAGGGGAAGAGACTCATATACCGGCCCTGA
>JAGGRV010000600.1 GCA_021159445.1 Deltaproteobacteria bacterium
CGTTCCTAAGTAGCTTTCGCAGGGTTTTATCCGCAGGCAAATTGCAATCAACTCGGCATTTGCAACGGTTCCGCCATTTCCCCCATGGGATATGAGCCTAACCATTCCAGAAAGGTGCAGCCTTTTCTAATGGCCTTGATTCCATCCCGTACGGTCGGGTCTTCTATGTGACCTGCGATATCTACATAGAACAGGTATCTCCAGGGCTCGTTTTTTACCGGCCTGGACTGTATTTTGGTGAGGTTTATTCCGAGTTTTGCCAGGGGCTCTAGTAACTTGAACAGCGAACCTGGGCGGTCCTCAAGGCTTAAGAGCATGGATGTCTTGTCTTTCCCGCTTGGTTTGGGACACTCATTGCCGAGAACCAGGAACCGCGTGGTATTTCCTGCAAAGTCCTCGATGTGTTTGGCAACTGTCTGTAGGTTGTATGTGCGGGCTGCCAAGGGACTGGCAATGGCCGCCACGGAAGAATCAACCGCTGCCCACCGGGCTGCCTGGGCAGTGCTGACCACCTCTTCTGTCGGGACTGCCCGCATGTTACGTTGCAGCCATCCTTTGCACTGGGCCAAGGCATGGGGATGAGAAAGTACGCGGCGGATCTTGTCTATCCTGCCGCTCTGACTGATGAGGTCATGAGAAATAGGCAAATAAACCTCCCCGCATATCTTGACCTTAAAATCGCAGAGCCCGTCCAGGGTCAGGGCTACCGTCCCCTCAACCGAATTTTCTACCGGCACTACCCCATAGTCTGTACGTCTGCGTTCTACTTCTTCAAATACCTCGGTAATGTTCCACAGGGGAACAAACTCAGGGACATGGCCGAAGAACCGGGCTGCGGCCATGTGGGTAAAGGTTGTCTCAGGGCCGAGATATCCCAGCCTGGCCGGCCGCTGGGCGTTTCTGCAAGCGGATATGATTTCCCCAAATATGATCCTTAGGCCTTCGGGAGGAAATTTTCCGGCATTTTGCTTCAGAATGTGCTGGATGACTTCCCGTTCGCGGGAAAGATCAAGGGGCTCCTGGGAGGATTCCGCCTTAGTCCGGCCGATTTCCTCCGCCACCTCCAGGCGTTCCTGGAGCAGGCGTACAAGCTCAACGTCTATTTTATCAATTCGCTGTCTGAAGCGTTTAAGTTCTTTATACTGACTGTCATCCATTATTTGGACCGATCATCTCTCTGATAGCGATTAGTTCATGCCGGATTTCCTTGAGCAACTTATTGGTCCTGTCTCCGGCACCCTTCATCTTTTGTTCTTCTGCGATCCGCCTTCTGGCACCGGCTATGGTAAATCCTTGATCGTAAAGGAGAGTTTTTATACGCCTTATAAAATCTATATCTTCAATCCTGTAAAGACGTTGTTTTGCAACCCTGTGGGTACGGATTTGCCGAAATTCGCCTTCCCAGTAGCGAAGCACATGAGGTTCAACCCCGATCAGCTCACTTACCTCGCCTATCCGGTAGTATTTCTTCCCCTGTCCTGGCATTTACGATCCTCTTAAGTAACCGGCTGGGGCGGAAAGCCACTGTACGCTGGGCGGGAATAATAATCGGCTCCCCATTAACAGGGCTGGTCCCTCTGCGTGCTGACTTTTGCACGCTGCGCAGAGTACCAAACCTCACAATCTTCACTTGATCGCCATTGATCAGTGATGCCTTGATCTGGCTGAAGATATCATTGACCAGTTGCAGGCTGACACGCATGGAATAGCCAAGCTCATTGCTCACTGTCTCTGCGATTTCCCGCTTAGTCAAGGCCCCCATCAGTCCCTCAGCTTTGCCTTGTAGAATTGAAGAACAGAGTGGACCATTGGCTCATGGACTTCTGAGACCTCACGGTCTGAGAGTGTATGATCCAAAGCCCTGTATGTAAAGCGCATGCCTATGCTCTTTGAGCCTTCTGGAATAGGTTTTCCCCTGTAAATATCAAAAATCCGCACTTCTTCAAGAAAATCCGGGGCCTGTCCGGAAATATATTCCCTGAGAACTTGAACAGAAAGCCCATCCGGGACAATTACTGCAATATCCCTCTCCACAGCAGGATACCTGGCAAGGGGAGTGAATTTAAGCTGCCGGGACGCGGCTGTTTCCAAGGCATTAAAAGAGAGTTCAAACACAAATACCGGCCCGTCTATATCCCAGAATTCCAAAACATCCGGATCGATTTGCCCAAAGCTGCCCAGGACGGAATTTTTTCCCCATGCTATACCGGCTGAAGTGCCTGGCAGGTAAAAAGGACTATCCGGTGTCTCAAGCACGGTTTTCCACCCGGATATCCCAAGGGCCTGGAGCAACCCTTGCAGCACTCCTTTTAAATCAAAAAGATCTACCCGCTCCCTGGGCCATGACCATGATTCAGGATAGCGCGCCCCTGTGCACAGGGCAACTATTCTCTGTTCTTCAAGGGGAAGTTCACCTGTTCCCCTTGCATAAAATACAGTGCCGATCTCAAAAAGTCCGAGGTCCATGTTCCGCCTCGCCTGGTTTCTGGCTACTGTCCCCATCAGCGAGGGGATGATACTGGTCCTCATTACTGACTGATCATCGCTCAAGGGGTTCTGCACACTTACCATCTGCATCCTTGGATCATTCTTGCCCAGACCCAGTGCCTCTATTTCCTTTGGTGACATAAAACTATATGAGATCACCTCAGTCATGCCCTGAGATGAAAGGATGGTTCTTATCCTGTGAACAAGCCCTTGAGACGGTTCAGGGGCCATGGCGGCAATCCCGGCCCTGGGAACCTGAGTCGGTATATTGGGAAAGCCGTGGAGTCTGGCTATCTCTTCTACCAGATCCACTTCTTCTTTCAGATCAAGACGGTATGTAGGCACCGTTCCTTTGATTTTTTCATTGTCAACATGGTCAAGCTCAATACCGATTCTTTCCAGGAATTGGGCTATCTGTCCGGGCTCAAGCCCTGTGCCGAGAAGTTTGTTGGCCCTTTCAGGACGCAGAGACAGATATCCGGGTCTATAGGGTCTTGGATAAATATCCTTAATATCTCCGGCCAGACAGCCGCCGGTTACCTGACCGATAATCTCCACTGTCCTGTAAAGTGCACTTATTACCTCTTCCGGGTCAACACCCCGCTCAAACCGGTATGAGGATTCTGTAATCGTTTTAAGGGCCTTGGACGTCCTTCTTACCTGGGTTGGAGCAAACCAGGCGCTTTCGATGAGTATGCGCTTTGTATTATCATTGACCTCGGTTTCAGCCCCGCCCATAACACCGGCCACTGCCACCGGCCTCTCAGCATCTGCAATGACCAGCATATCCGGCCGGATTTCTCTGTGCTTTCCGTCAATGGTCTTTATTTTTTCTCCGGGCCTTGCCGGCCTGACTTCAATAGCCGGTCCTGTCAGCATATCCAGATCAAAGGCATGGAGCGGTTGTCCTCGTTCAATCAGTACGTAGTTGGTCACATCCACTACATTGTTTATCGGCCTGATTCCACTGGCCTGCAATCTCATAGCCATCCAGTGAGGGGAAGGAGCGATCTTGATCCCTTTCATTACGGCAGCCGTATATCTGCCGCACAGGTCAGGGACTTCTATGGAAATGGAAATGGGGATTGGATGATTGGATGACTGGATAATTGGGTGATTTGGTGATTGAGGAATTGTCAGGGGAATGTCGTATATGGCGGATACTTCCCTGGCGACTCCCAGGACGCTGAGACAGTCAGGACGGTTTGGCGTAACGGCAATATCCAGGACCCAGTCACTCAGGCCCAGGACATCCACAAGGGCATTCCCTACCTCGCATCCAGGGGCAGGTTCCAGTACAAGGATTCCTGTTTTATCATCGCCGATACCAAGTTCAGCCTCTGAACACAGCATTCCATCAGAACGTATTCCATAGATGTCCGAAGGCTTCACAGTCGTACCGTCGGACAACACGGTTCCGGGCCTTGCCAGAGCCGCCAACCGCCCCTTCTCTACATTAGGGGCCCCGCAAACCACGTCAAACTTCTGTTCGCCTGCGATTACCGTGCAGACCTGCAAATGCGACGCATGAGGGTGGGGGACAATTTCCTCAACCGAGCATACTACGACCGGGGCAAGACCTTTGTAGGCAGGCTCTATCTCCTCTACTTCAAGACCTGCCATGGTGAGATCTTCTGCCAAAGTCTCTACAGGCACTGTAAAATGCACAAATTCTTTGAGCCAGGAAATCAGGATTAGCATAAGATCACTTTATGATTCCGCTGAAAAAACCCAATCTGCGGCGTTGCTTCAATTTTCCAGTCACTGCGACGTACGATAAGTACGTCTCATGCCTGGAAAATTTCGCGCCTTGCATCTCGGGCTTTTTGAGCGGAATCATGTTTCAGACTTTTTGTAGTGTAATCATTTTATCAAAACTGGTGAAGGAAACGCAGGTCGTTATCATAGAAAAGGCGGATGTCGTCAATACCGAATCTGAGCATTGCGATTCGTTCTACTCCAAGGCCGAATGCAAAGCCGCTGAATTCTTCAGTGTCGTAGCCTACATGCCTGAATACCTCGGGATGTACCATGCCGGCTCCCAGCACCTCCAGCCAGCCGGTATGGGAACATATTCTGCAGCCCTTGCCTTTGCATATGACGCACTGAATGTCTATTTCCGCACTGGGTTCTGTAAACGGAAAGAAGCTCGGTCTAAAGCGTACCAAGGTATCCGGATCAAATATCTGTTGGACAAAGGCAGTCAATACTCCCTTAAGACCAGCAAAGGAGACATCTCTGTCCACCATAAGCCCTTCCACCTGATGGAACATCGGGGTATGAGTTATATCAGAGTCACACCTGTACACCTTGCCTGGTGCAATTACCCGCATTGGCGGCCTGTGCCTTTCCATGGCGTGTATCTGTACGGGAGAGGTGTGAGTGCGGAGCAGGACCTTGTCATCAATATAAAACGTATCCTGCATGTCCCTGGCAGGGTGGTCAGGAGGGATATTCAGGGCCTCAAAGTTGTAGAAGTCAAGTTCTACTTCAGGACCATGGGCCACAGTAAAGCCCATTCTCTCAAATACAGAACAGATCTCATCCATCACCTGGGTAATGGGGTGCAATCTGCCGAGCCGTCTTTGCCTTCCGGGAAGTGTGGGGTCCAGTCCAGGAATGAAGAAATCCGTTGTCGCCTTGAAAGAGCCGTCCGGTGTCGGACCCTGGCCGCTGATATGAACGCCCTTTAAAGCCTCCTTCCTGGCATTGATGGACGCCTCAATCTTTTTCTTGAGCTTGTTGGCCAGTTGCCCGATCTTTGGGCGTTCCTCAGCAGAAAGTTTCCCTATGGCCTTCAAGACCGTGGTCAGCTCCCCTTTACGGCCAAGGACCCTGACTCTTATATTTTCAAGATCTTCCTCGCTGGACGCTGATTCTATGGACTCAAGGGAATGAGTCCTGATTTCCTCTAGGCGCTCCTGCATATATCCGGTTCTTATCAGGCGCTCTTTGCAGTTTCTACAAGGGAGGAGAAGGCATTGGAGTCTGTCACTGCGATGTCGGCAAGCATCTTCCGGTCCACAGCAACCCCCGCCTTGGTTATACCTTCAATGAAACGGCTATAGGACATGCCATTCAGCCTGCAGGCCGCGTTGATGCGGATTATCCACAAGCGACGAAACATGCGTTTCTTGGTCCTGCGGTCTCTGTAGGCATAGCAGAGTCCCTTTTCCACAGTCTCCTTTGCCTGTTTGAAACAGAGGCGTCTAGCACCTCTGTAACCTTTGGCCATCTTAAGTATCTTCTTGCGACGACGATGGGCCTTAAAGCCCCTTGTAACCCGTGGCATTTTTTTTCAAGCTCCTCTTAATTTCTACTACAGAAATCGTCAAATAGTTGAGTCGTTGAGTCGGAAAATAAATATGTTAAATCAGCATATTAGAGCTTCAATCACATCAAGTGTCCAATTTCTATGCAAACCATATAAATCCATATAATAATAACCACTTAACTAATCAACTACTGAACCACTTAACGAGGTCTGTACTAAGCGCAATCAGATAAAAGGCGTCATTCTTTTAATTGACTTGACCCTTGTCTCAGAAATCTCTATGTCTTTCCTCAGGACTCTTTTGCGTTTCCGTGTCTTGGAGGTCAAAATATGGCTCGATCCCGCCTTTCTATACATGAACTTCCCGGTTCCTGTCTTTTTAAAGCGCTTGGCAGCAGCACGTCTAGTCTTCATCTTTGGCATAATTATTTATCCTTTATTCCGCTGAAAAACCGCAGGTAGCACAAAGTCCATACTCGCCTATAGCGAGTTCACAAACTTTTATTAATAACCCCATCAGGGTCTTAGGTCAATCTTTTTTAGGGGCAAGTATTGTGTGCATTAACGGACCTTGCTTGACAGGAACGTTCTCAGAGACGGCGATTTCGGACATCTCTTCTATAATTCGTTTTAGCAAGGCATACCCCAATTCTGGGTGGGCGTTTTCCCGGCCTCGAAACCTTACAGTAACTTTTACTTTGTTTCCATCACCAATGAACTGCCTTATTCGTCTCTTTTTTACATCAAGGTCATGCACGTCCGTTCTTGGACGCATTTTGATCTCTTTGACTTGAATAATGGTCTGTTTTTTCCGGGCTTCCTGGGCCTTTTTGCTCTGCTCATACTTGAACTTTCCGTAGTCCATAATCCGGCAGACCGGTGGCTGGGCATTAGGTGCTACCTCCACAAGGTCTAATCCGATATTTTCCGCTTTGGCCAAGGCTTCATCCAGAGCTACTACCCCGAGCTGATTCCCATCCTCACCAACGAGCCGTACTTCTCTGGCCCTGATCCGATAATTTACATTGACTGGAATTTCTCTTGCGATACTACACCCCCTGTTTTTAAATTCAGAGATCGTCAAATAGTTGAGTCGTTGAGTCGAAAAATAAGCATGTTAAATCAGTATATTAGACCTTCAACTATATCAAGTGTCCAATTTTTGTGCAAACGATATAAATTTAAACAATAATAAGGAACGTACAATAAATAACTTGAACAAATTAATGTTTTTTTGCCGTCTTCTTCGTTGCTCGTCGATCACATAACCCGTTATGCTCGCTCCTCGCGCCTTGAATACAACAAAAAATCCTATTAATTTTTGTTCAACTTATTTATCTCCCGTTCCTAACCACTTAACTAATCAACTACTCAACCACTTAACGAGGTCTATACTATGAACTTATTAACAATTAAAGACTTCCCTGCACTCTTTTTCCACCAAGACAATAAAATCATTAACAGACATGGCTGTCAGTTTCTGGCCCTTTCTGGTACGAGGGCTTATGGTCATATCAATTACTTCCTGATCGCCGACTATCAGCATATAAGGGATCTTGTCAAGCTGGGCCTCCCGGATTTTTTTGCCCAGCTTTTCATTTCTGAGGTCGGCTTTTGTCCTGACGCCTGCGGCCTTGAGCTTTTTGGTAACTGATTCCGCCCACTGATCCTGCCTGTCGGTTACGGTTAGAACAATGGCCTGAACAGGGGCCAACCAGAGGGGAAGAGCCCCTGCATAGTGTTCAATCAGCACACCGAAGAACCGCTCCAGGGAGCCAAACAGTGCCCTGTGTACCATGATCGGCGTATGGGGCCGGCTGTCTTCCCCTATATAACGCACATCAAATTGCTCAGGGAGGTTAAAGTCAACCTGGATGGTGGAACACTGCCATGAACGATCCAGGCAATCCTTGATCTTGATATCAATCTTGGGGCCATAAAACACGCCTTCGCCGGGATCTATTTCATAGGTCAAACCCTGCGTCTCAAGTGCCTGTTTGAGTGCGTCGGTTGCACGCTCCCAATTTTCATCCGAGCCTACATACTTGTCAGGACGGGTGGAGAGATATATCTCATATCGCTCAAAGCCGAATACCCTCAGGATATACAGGGTCAAATCCAGAATTTCATGAATTTCCTTAGTAAGCTGGTCCGGCCGGCAAAAAATATGGCCATCGTCCTGGGTAAATCCCCTGACCCTCATGAGCCCGTGCAGGGTGCCTGTCCTCTCATAGCGATAAACAGTACCCAGTTCGCACCAGCGCATGGGAAGTTCCCTGTAACTGCGTATACGTGAGTTGTAGATCGCTATGTGAAAGGGGCAGTTCATTGGTCTTAACTGATAGCTGACCTTGTCAATCTCCATAGGGAGATACATGTTTTCACTGTAGAAATCCAAATGGCCGCTGGTTTTCCAAAGGTCCCTGCGGGCAATATGGGGAGTGAAGAGCATGTCGTAATCCCTCCGGAAGTGCTCATCGCGCCAGAAATCCTCAATGATCTTTCGGATAATGCCCCCCTTGGGGTGCCATAGGATAAGCCCGGGGCCGATCTCTTCATGTACGGAAAAAAGGTCCAGATCCCTGCCCAGACGCCGGTGATCCCTTTTCTTGGCCTCTTCCAGGCGATTCAGGTGTTCTTTTAGAGATTTTTTATCAAAAAACGCTGTGCCGTATATACGCTGGAGCATCGGCCGGGTTTCATCCCCCTTCCAGTATGCCCCTGCAAGGCCGGTGAGCTTAAAGGCTTTCAAATGACCTGTGTGAGGGAGATGCGGCCCTCTGCACAGATCCACAAATTCTCCCTGGCTGTATATTGAGACCTTTTTTTTACCCTGATCATCAAGTTCATCCAGGATCTCAAGCTTGTATCTTTCTCCAAGTTTCTCAAATCGTTTCTTCGCATCATCCAGGGATATATCTTTTCTTGTTATGGCTTGAGACCTCTTTACGATTTTCTCCATCCTGGCTTGTATTTTTTCCAGGTCTTCCGGGGTAAAGGGCCTCTGGTAATCAAAATCATAGTAAAACCCGTTTTCTATTGCCGGACCTATAGCTACCTGTACGTCCGGGAAAAGTTCCTTAACGGCCTGGGCCATAATATGGGCAGCAGTATGCCTCAACACCTCAAGGGTATCATCATCACCGGGCAATACAGTCTCTATTCTGCAGTCATGTGTAAGGGGCGTGGAAATATCTTTTAATTCCCCGTCAATCCGGACAAGAATTGTTTTTTTTGATCTGTTCTTACTGAGCACGCCGGCCAGGAACTCGGAAGCAGGAGTTCCGCCTGTAATCTGTTCTGTGTTCTCACCATTAAAGGTTACAGTGATGACATTTGTTTCAGTTTCTGTCATTGGTCTCTCTGTTCAAAGCAGAAAAAGGCATCTTTGCCCTTTGAAATGGGCAGAAAAAGATGCCTTTAAAAAAAATATCGGGGAAAGACAAAAAACAGGCAATGGTAGGCGCGGGCGGGATTGAACCGCCGACTTCTACCGCGTCAAGGTAGCGCTCTCCCACTGAGCTACGCGCCTTCCCAAAGTTCTTTAAAATTATACAAAAATCTGTCCTCAAGGCGTTGAAGTTGATAACAAGATTTACCAGTGGTGTCAAGGGAATAGCAGGTCAAACCAAGGCCTGAATCAATAAAGTTATCCAATAATCAAAAGGCATTAGAAAAAAATATATTTCCAAAACATATCGGTTAGCTCCGCTTGCGCTTTGCAAATGGAGTGTTGGAATGATTGATTTGACTGATTTAATTAAAGTGAACTAAAGTACCTAAATTTAGTAATGAACATCGAACATCGAACGTCCAACATCGAATGTTGAATGGGAAAAGATGAAGAAACAGACT
>JAGGRV010000347.1 GCA_021159445.1 Deltaproteobacteria bacterium
CGATATTCGACAGCGATTTTAACCAGGCGGGTGGCCCATTCAGGGCGCTCAAGGGCGTGAATATGGGTATAGGTCCCAAAGATATTTTTAAACACTATTCCTCCAAGTTGTCCGTCAAAGCCATGCCCCCTTACTACACGGCAGCTTAGTTTTCCTGAATTTTCTTTGTCCACCAGGACCGGTCTGGAGTAATGAAATTCATGGCCCCGCAATATTGTCCCTACATTATAGAAGGGATTTTGGGAGACAACTTCTATGGCGCTGTAGCCATGGCCGACCGGCTTTTCACCGACAACAAAATCCCAGCCGATGGCCCCTGCCATGGGATAGGTTCGTCCTTGCCAGACAAGTTGCCTGCCCAGATACATCAGGCCTCCGCACTCTGCATAGACAGGAAGTCCGCGATGTATAGCCTGGCAGAGATCTTTTCTCATGGCTTCATTAGTTGAGAGGCGGGCAGCCTGTGTTTCAGGGAACCCCCCTCCTATATATAATGCATCGAGTTCCGGCAACCCATCACCTTGAAGGGAATCCAGGAATATGAGTTTTGCCCCGGCTTTCTCCAGGGCTTCAAAGTTTTCAGGGTAATAGAATTGGAAGGCCCCGTCCCGGAGCACACCTACAAGAGGCGTTTGTGACAAAGGGATTTCTTTTGCACCAGGAAATAGTTCCGCTGCATCCATACTGCCAAATTTCCATTCCTTACTCTGATCAGCGATCTTTGCTAATGCATGGATATCTACTGACTCTGTCATCATACGGCCAAGCCGGTCCAGGGCCTTGGCGGCCTCCGGATGTTCTTCCCACGGAGTTACACCAAGATGGCGCATAGGGATGGGATTACCCTTCATCCTTGGCAGGGCACCGAGTACGGAAATACCTGTGTATTTTTCCACAGATTGCCTGACAATTGTTTCATGGCGCAATCCGGCTACATGGTTGAGTATCACTCCATCAATATGAAGTTCCGGATCAAGCCTCTGACAGCCCAGGACAAGGGCCGCGGCTGTCCTTGTCATCTTGGTGCAGTCCAAAACCAAGACAACAGGGGCATCTATCCCCTTGGCAAGTTCTGCCGTGCTACTTGAACCGGACTCATCTACGCCGTCAAAGAGACCACGATTACCTTCTATTACGCTGATATCAGCGTCTTTTGCCCTGAAGGCAAAGGACTTGCGGATGATTTCCTTGGACATAAGGAAAGGGTCCAGGTTGTAGCAGGGCCTTTTGGCTGCCTGAGAGAGCCAGCCGGCATCAATATAATCAGGGCCCTTTTTAAAAGGAACTACTTGAAGGCCCTGTTTTTGCCAGGCCCGAACCAGTCCTAAAGCGGCAACAGTTTTTCCTGCTCCGCCCTTAAGGCCCGCGATGACTAATCTGGGGAAGTTTTTTTGGAACATGTGATTACAGTAACTCAATATTATGGAGTTTTTTAAGGAAGGTGGATTCTTTTTCAAAATCACCCAATGCCTTGTAACAGCTTGCAATATAGGGAACCGTTTCTCTTGAGTCCTGGAATTTCAGAAGACATGAAAGCGCCTTGCTATATTGCCCTAAGTTCATATAGCTGATTCCCAGGC
Source organism: Deltaproteobacteria bacterium (assembly GCA_021159445.1). GTDB lineage: Bacteria > Desulfobacterota > Dissulfuribacteria > Dissulfuribacterales > UBA3076 > UBA3076. The sequence continues at coordinate 1,581 of JAGGRV010000347.1, forward strand.
ACGTATTCAACGGCTCACTGCCCGGAAAACATTTAATACCTTCTGATAAAATCCTGATAGATTCATCAAAGGCCCTGTTTTTCTGTTTGATGATGCCCAGTCCCAGATAAGCCCGATGGTCAGGGTAATAACCCAATGCCCTTTTAAACAGCTTTTCAGCGGTCTTATCTTTTTCCTTGACGGCGTCGATCCTGGCATAGTCCCCGTGGCTGAAAGTCATCCCCAGTCTTGAGCAAAAATCTGAATGCAGTTCGTAGAGGTCTTTTTTATCTATAAGTTCAATGGAATCAACATAACGGTGAAGATTTCCATAGTATTCACTCCTCAGTTTCTCGCCGAAGGCCAATATCGTATCCTTGGACAGACGGGGATCAGTTTCAAAATACATGATATCTTCTATTTGCTGTAGCCATATATTGTCCGAGACCTTGAATTTTTTCTTGAAATCCGAGTAAAGCGCTGTGCCTGGAAACAGGTCAAGGATATAAAAAATAGTACTCATTGGCTTGATTTTATTCATCAGATCTATGGTCTTTTGAATGGTTGCCCAGCTCTCTCCAGGGGAGCCATAGATGAAATAGGCGCGTGCAAGGATCCCGTATTTAGTAGTCATCTCAAAGGCCCTTTTAATATCATGGGTCTTAATATTTTTATTCAGGCAATTCCTGATCTTTTCAGAGCCACTTTCCACGCCGTAGCTGATTTGAATGCAGCCGGCCTTCCTCATCCAATATAATATCTCTTCATTCACACAGTTTGCTCGCGAGATAGCAAACCAGGTGATATTAAGGTCCCTTTCCAGGATTTTTTTGCATATCTCAATCACCCGGTCCCCTTTGAGCGTAAAGGTATCATCTGAGACATAAAAAAAATTCACTCCTTTTTTGTAGAGCAGTTCCAGTTGCTCCACAAAGTATTCCGGAGAGTGAAATCTTACTTTACGTTTCCAAAAGCGAGGTGATCCGCAAAATGTACAATTCCATGGACAACCTCGAGACGAGATTACATGCTGATATTTGAAATATTTAGCCGGATTTGGTAGCTCATCAATATCTTGAATAAATGTGGCATCTTCAGTCTTTAGTATCTTGCCTTCTTTCCTGAAACAGGTTCCCTTAATGTCCTCAATATGTTCATAATCTGCCTTTTCTATACATTTTACCAGATTTAAAAAGGTGTACTCTCCTTCTCTCATAACTATGAAATCTATTTCCGGGAAATGGGTCAGGAAATGTTTCCACAGAAAGGTAGCTCCAACCCCGCCAAATACGATCTTGACCTCTGGATTAAGCTGCTTGGCAATTTGGGCAACCTCTATGCCGCCCCAGCGGTTCGCATGTAAGATGGAAAAACCTATGATATCCGGCCTTTTTTCTTTCAGAATTTCCTTGATTCTTTCAGGCGTTTTATTAATATTGTGCCAATTCAATATTTCGACATTATGGTGATTTTCTTTTAGCACAGCGCCTATATAATAAACGCCTATGGGCACGGCCCTTACATCGTAGTCCTGAAGTCTGTCTTCAAGGCAGTATGGATATATAAGTAATATTTTCATTTCCTGAAACCGTTTTGGGCAGATGGAATAACATAATATTGTATTCAAATCCAGTTTCATCCATAGTTGGTCTTGACATGGAATCACATTTTGTATAAAGAGATGTTCATTATGAATTGTCATTCAGAAAATTATGGGGAGTTATGGATGATTTAGAAGAAAAAAAGGTCATAAAAGCTGGTCCTTGTCGCAGGATTAATTGATGAATGTTTAATATCATGCCAGCAGGGTAAAAAATAATTTATGCCTGAAGCCTTAAAGAATAGTATGAATATGAATTTAGAAAAACTCCTGGCAAAAAAAAGAGACCTTATTGTAGATAAGTGGATTAATAGTATCCATGAATCTTATCCTTCTGAGACCGTAGAGTTTTTCAGGCATCAAAAAAATAAGTTTGCCAATCCCGTAGGCGCCGAGATTTCTGAAGCAGTGGGGCCTCTATTTGATGAGCTTCTTAATGGAAATAATCAGCAGAACATGTTTTCTCTTCTCGACAAGATAGTCAGAATCAGGGCGGTCCAGGCTTTTCCGCCTTCAGGGGCTGTTGCTGTTGTTTTTCTGCTTAAGAAAATCATCAGGGATGAGACGAAAAAAGATATAGATACACATGGTTTTTTTGAAGACTTGTTGGAATTGGAGTCAAGGATCGACTATTGTGTTCTCCTCGCCTTTGACGTATACATGAAGTGTCGGGAGAAGATCTGGGAAATCAAATTGGATGAATTTAAGAAAAGACCATTTTTTGTAGAGGGAGAGGCAAGGTGCCTTTCTTATATGGTTCGACAAGAGCAGGGGCAGGGTAAAGGAACTAAAGACTGCTGTAGTAGTTGCGGTCTAGGAGAAGTGAGGTAACGGTAATGGGTGTAAAAGTATCGTTAGGTGTATCTCTTGGTGTAGTTCTGGCAATCGTAGTGATTGCTTTGGTCGGGGGGGAAGTGTCAGCCCTGCAGCCTGTCTTTGGGATTTTTGTACCCTATGCGGCGTTTGTCATATTCCTTGTAGGGTTTATTTATCGAGTCGTTGACTGGGGGCGGTCACCTGTTCCTTATCGTATACCTACTACGTGTGGGCAGCAAAAGACATTGCCCTGGATAAAACAGAATAAGATCGAATGCCCTAGCAGCACACTCGGGGTGATAGGCCGTATGATTCTTGAAGTATTTGCTTTCCGTTCGCTGTTCAGGCATACAAAGGCGGAGATGGCAAGCGGCAATATCGTCTACGGTGGTTCAAAATGGATTTGGCTTGGTGCATTGGCATTTCACTATTCTTTTCTTATTATCGCCGTGAGGCATCTGAGGCTCTTCCTTGAGCCTGTGCCGTTTTTAATAAATGGGCTTGATCTGGTGGACGGTATGTTTCAGATAGGTGCGCCGACGCTTTACCTCACTGACCTATTACTTATAGGTGCCGTGAGCTATCTCCTGGTAAGGCGTCTCATAGTACCGAAAATGCGGTACATATCCTTGGCTAACGACTACTTTCCTCTGTTGTTGATCCTGGGTATAGGTATTTCCGGCGTGCTTATGCGGTTCTTCATCAGGGTGGATATCGTGAGCGTGAAGGAGCTCACCATGGGTCTGGCGACTTTGCATCCGGTAATGCCGGAGGGAATCGGCGCGATATTCTTTGTTCATGTGGCGCTTATCAGCACTCTGTTTGCGTATTTCCCATTCAGTAAACTGATGCATGCCGGGGGCGTGTTCCTCAGCCCGGGAAGAAATTTGGCAAACACCAACCGTGCCAAGATGCATGTCAATCCCTGGGAATATCCTGTCAAGATCCATCCCTATGAAGATTATGAAAATGAGTTCAGAGAAAAAATGAAAGATGCCGGAATACCAGTGGAGAGGGAATAAAAAATGGCGAAGAATCCTGAATACTATGAGTCGCTGAATATTGATTATAAACCGCCTCGTGGCAACTGGATGGATCGTCCTGTTGATATCAAGAAAGGTATTTATTGCTATCCAGCTAGACCGGTTGTGTTGGAAAATGTCGGGATGAACGATCGAAGCGACTGGGGAAAGTACTGGGTAGTCGAAGACGAGGACTGGGAACTCCCTGATGACTGGAAGGAGCGGTTTCTCAATAAAATGAGGGACATGCTCGGTAAGTATCGTACGTTTAAGATATATATGGATATTTGTGTCAGGTGCGGTGCGTGTGCGGATAAGTGCCATTATTTCCTCGGCAGCGGCGATCCAATGAATATGCCTGTTATGCGGGCAGAGTTATTGAGGTCGATATACAGGGGCGAGTTTACTACAACAGGTAAGATACTGGGGCGCCTTGCAGGCGCAAGAAAGCTCACAAAAAAGGCATTAAAGCAGCTCTGGTATTATATGTTTCAGTGCAGTGAATGCCGTCGATGCTCGGTCTTTTGCCCTTATGGGATAGATACTGCGGAAATCACCATTATGGGCAGGGAGATCATGAACGAGCTTGGTATGAATATTGCCTGGATACAGGAGTCGGTCTCAAAATGTATCCATACCGGGAATCACCTCGGCCTCCAGCCCCAGGCATATAAAGAGTGTATCGATGTCATGCTTATGGATATTGAAGATAATGTGGGTATTACTTTCGAGCCTACCTTCAATAGAAAAGGTGCGGAGATCCTCTTTGTCTGCCCATCAGGTGATGTATTTGCCGATCCAGGTATATTCACGCTTGCGGGTTATTTGATGCTCTTTGAATTTCTCGGCCTTGATTACACATGGAGTACTTATGCGTCCGAGGGTGGGGATTTTGGTTACTTTACCGCTAATGAAATGGCAAAACGTATGAACGGCAAGATATACGCTGAGGCCAAACGCTTAGGGGTCAAGTGGATTTTGGGCGGTGAGTGCGGCCATATGTGGCGGGTTTTGAACCAGTATATGACTACATGGCACGGTCCCATAGACTTTCTTGAGGAGCCGGTGTCACCCATAACAGGGACAAAGTTCGAGAACGCCAAGGCCCATAAGATGGTTCATATCATGGAGTTTACGGCCGACCTGATCAAAAACAACAAGCTCAAGCTGGACCCGAGCCGTAATGATCAGCTCAGGGTTACGTACCACGACTCCTGCAATCCTGCCAGGGGCTTGGGATTGCTTGAAGAGCCTCGCTACGTCATCAAGAATGTCTGCAACCACTTCTATGAAATGCCTGAGAATACCATCAGGGAGCAGACTTACTGCTGTGGGAGCGGGTCCGGTCTGAATGCCTCGGAGAATATGGAGCTTCGGCTGAGGGGCGGCTTTCCAAGGCAGAATGCCCTCAGGTACGTCGCGGACAAATATGGTGTGAACATGCTTGCCTGCATCTGTGCCATTGACAGGGCGGCTCTGCCCCCAGCGGCCCAATATTGGAACCCGGATGTCGGGGTTTGCGGAATTACCGAGCTGGTGGCCAATGCCCTGATCATGGAAGGGGAAGGTCCTAGGACACATAATATACGTGGGTTTGAGATCGCAACGTGGGAACCGGAACCATAGTCAGTGTTCTGGGAAGAGACAATAGTACTACGCGAGGAAGAGATCCCGGGTAAGGAGGAACAAGAGGATGTATGACGCTTGGAAGATCTTAGTAGGGCTTGCTATCTTTTTGGGCCTGTTTACTTTCGCATTCTGGATGAATGCGGGGAAGGCCGCTCCTATACCTGAGCCGAAGATCGACACGCCGGAAATCAAAAAAATGGCCGAGGCCGAAAGGAAATGCGTTGAGGACAAGCATTTCATGCGGACCACTCATATGCAGCTCCTAAATCATCTGCGTGATCAGGCCCTCAGGGAAGGCAACAGGGAGTATATCAATCAGGAAGGGAAGAAGTACCATATCAGCCTTCAGAATACGTGTATGAAATGTCATTCCAACAAGAAGGACTTCTGCGATAAGTGTCATAACTATGCAGGAGTTTCCCCTTACTGCTGGGATTGTCATATTGCGCCAATAGAGCAGCCAAAAGGGAACGAGTTATGAGCATGGATAGAAGAGAATTCATAAAGATAGCCGGGCTTTCTACCTTATTTGGCCTGGGGGGCAAGGGTGCGTTTGAACTTCTCCGCCCTGGCGTGCTTGATGCTGCAGAGCACGGCCATGGGGCACATACCCAAGAGAAGCCGCAAAAGCCGGAAATACGCTGGGGAATGGTTATTGATGTAGAGAAGTGCTCAGAGCCTGGGGTTGTTGATAAGTGTATAAAGGCATGCCACTCTACACACAACATACCTGATTTTGGGAATTCAAAGAACCAGGTGAAGTGGCTGTGGCAGGATGACTATGAGCATACCTTTGCAGGGAATGAAAACGCGTATATGGACGATCACGTGAAGGAACTCCCGTTCCTGTGTCTGTGCAACCATTGTGATGAGCCGCCCTGTGTAAGAGTATGTCCAACCAAGGCCACATTCAGGAGGCCTGATGGGGTCGTAGCCATGGACTATCACCGATGTATCGGGTGTCGTTTCTGCATGGCTGCATGTCCGTATGGCTCCCGCAGTTTCAACTGGTTTGATCCCAGGGATGCGCTTAATGAGAAGGAATACAATATGGAATTCCCCACCCGGATGAGGGGAGTGGTGGAAAAATGCAATTTTTGTGTGGAAAGGCTTGCGAAGAACCAGATGCCTGCATGCGTTGAGGCTGCGCCACAGGCCCTGTTTTTTGGGGACTTGGCAAACCCCGATTCCAATGTGAGGCAGATCCTGCGCAAGCGAAGTTCCATGAGGCGTAAGTTAGAGCTCGGCACAAAGCCGTCAGTCTTTTATTTAGTGTGAGGATGATGCCATGATAGAAAAGGCTTTAAAGGGTGAACCTAGATACTATATGTGGTTAGTTTTTCTGCTGGGCATCATTGGTGTCGGCATGGGGTGTTGGTTCTACCAGCTCCATAAAGGTTTGGGAATTACAGGAATGGGCAGGGATATCTCGTGGGGTGTCTATATTGCCCAGTTCACATACCTGGTCGGAGTGGCTGCATCCGCTGTGATGATAGTCATACCGCTCTATCTTCACAACTATAAGAAATATGGAAAGCTGGTAGTCTTTGGTGAGTTCCTGGCCATTGCAGCAGTAACCATGTGTATGCTCTTTATAGTGGTGGATGTAGGACAGCCACAGAGGATGCTCAATGTGTTGCTCCATCCCACGCCCAACTCCATACTTTTCTACGACATGATCGTGCTGGTCGGGTATCTTTGTATCAATATAATTGTCGGGTATAATTGTCTGTTGGCCGACGCGGCACATAGGCCGCATCCGGGGTGGGTAAAGCCGTTTATTTATCTTTCCATACCTTGGGCGGTCAGCATTCATACAGTGACGGCGTTTCTGTACGCCGGTCTTCCTGGAAGGCATTTGTGGCTTACAGCCGTAATGGCTCCCAGATTTCTTGCATCGGCCTTTGCATCCGGTCCGGCATTGCTGGTACTGGTGCTCCTTATAATAAGCAGGGTCAGCAAGTTCGATCCGGGAAGAGATGCCTTGCAGACAGTAGCCAAGACTATATGTTATGCCATGATCATAAACCTGTTCCTGGTGGGTATGGAGATATTCACAGCCTTTTACAGCAATATCCCAGGGCATATGCATCCGCTTCAATACCTGTTTGTTGGTCTGCACGGTCATGGCAAGATTGTTGCCTGGATGTGGACAGCGGCTCCCTTTGCCTTTATCGGAGTGATTTTGTTGCTCGTTCCTGCCGCCCGCAGGCACCACGGGATACTGGCCTTTGCCTGTGCGTCCGTATTTCTGGCCTGCTGGATCGATAAGGGTGTGGCACTTGTAATCGGTGGATTCATACCAAATCCATTTCACAGGATTGTAGAGTACTCGGCCACCTTCCCGGAGATATCCATTACGCTGGCCATCTGGGCGATCGGGGCATTGATACTTACTGTCCTTCACAAGGTTGCAATTACGGTAAGAGAGGAACAAGCGTCAACATAAAACTGAGTTTATTAGAAATAGACAGAATCTAAAAGCCCGCTATATTTGGCGGGCTTTATTTTTTTTGGAGTTCAATGGTTTTTATCAGGGGAGGGGATTTTTTTTGGTATAAATGAGAGATCATTTTTTCCTTCATGTCTTCAATATCATCCCTGTAAAGCCTGGCTGGTAATTCCTGTCCGCAAGCCTTGCAGACCACTCGAGCGTTATATCACTTGCCCTCTATGCGGACCGGACCGCCACATACCAGGCAACGGAGTCCGGTATCAACTATAAGGCAGCTTTTCTCCATAATGTCCTCTCAAAAGAAAAGTTTTTCCCATAATAGCCGTCTTGTCCCTGTTACCATAGGCGTCAACTTAACACAGAACGGGTGGTATGGACAAACTTGTTTGCCCGTGAGAAATTGCCAGTGAAATTTGAAACTTGAAATTGGGGAAAACATAAAGATGTAGATGCGTTACCTAATTTCAAATTTCAAATTTCCAGTTTCGACATCGGCATT
>JAGGRV010000429.1 GCA_021159445.1 Deltaproteobacteria bacterium
TTAGCTATTAGTTTAATGATTACAGGATGTTTTACTATTACAAACTTTCACCCGTTGGGTGTTATTTCTAATTAACGTAATGCCCTAATTTTTCAAAGCTAAACGCTAAGGAACGGGAGATAAATAAGTTGAACAAAAATTAATAGGGTTTTTTGTTGTATTCAAGGCGCGAGGAGCGAGCATAACGGGTTATGTGATCGACGAGCAACGAAGAAGACGGCAAAAAAGACATTAATTTGTTCAAGTTATTTATTGTACGTTCCTTAGCCTTTAGCGATTAGTTTAATGATTATTGGGTATTATTTCTAATTAACGTAATGCCTTGATTTTTCAAAGCTAAACGCCAATGGCTAACAGCTAATCGCTTAATTTAGTTCAGATAAAGGGTATCAGACGCCTCCACCAGGATTTCTCTGATTCTTTTACTCTGTCTGTCTCCGCAGTAGAGGCCTGTTGGAATATCCTTTTCTCTTTTAGAAGACGCGCGGCCTTCACTCCTTCCGAAGTGCCCGGATAAAGGTCCATGGCAGTCTCCAGACGGTTTTTGGCCTGTGGTGCATGCCCTGTACGAATATACCATCGGGCTACCAAAACCTCATGCTGGGCCAGACGATTCTTTGCCTCTGCCATTCGCTTGCGGGCCTCGTAGCTGTATGGACTATCCGGATATCTATTAAGGAGCCGCTCATAGGTCTCAACGAGCTTGCGGGTGGAGGTCTGGTCACGATCAGGGCCTTCCATTAATCTGTAATAGCAGGAACCCTCCTGAAAGATCACATATGCTACTGCCTCGTTGGTGGGATGAAGCTTTTCAAACTCCTCATAAAGGGGGATGGCTTCGTCATAATCGCCCATGTAAAACTTGCAATCTGCAAGACGCAATTCCGCAAGCGTAGAATACGGGCTGAAGGGATAGCGATCCTTGACCTTTTGAAATATCTCCTCTGCCAGGATATAGCGCCCTTGCACAAAGTAGTCCATGGCCTTGCCAGACAGATCAACCTCGCTCCCCGTCTCCGGGGGGCCGGCTGCAGAACGAAACCATGAAAACATGCCTTTATCTTTACCGGCCTCAATGCCGCTGTCCTTGCCGGCACATCCAGCAAAAATGCCGACAATTAAAAGGCTTAAAAGCACAAGACATCTTGCCGATAACCTCTTACGGCTTTTTATTCGATAATGCGGTCTATTCATCACAGATCTTTATAAGGCAATGTTGAATTGTGAATGCTGAATGCTGAATTGTGGAAGAAGATTTTAAAGACATATACCTTAATTCAAAATTGTGTCTGAACAGTCTTTTCGTTCAGTAAGGAACGGGAGATAAATAAGTTGAACAAAAATTAACAGGATTTTTTGTTGTATTCAAGGCGCGAGGAGCGAGCATAACGGGTTATGTGATCGACGAGCAACGAAGAAGACGGCAAAAAAGACATTAATTTGTTCAAGTTATTTATTGTACGTTCCTAACTAATTAGGACAACGCCTTATCAATAGCGGATTCGATAGCAGCCTTCCCCACTGCACCGGTAATCTGCTCTACAACCTGCCCGTCCTTAAAAACAATTAAGGTTGGAATGGCCCTGATGCCATACTTGCCAGGAGTAGCAGGACTCTTGTCTACGTCCATCTTGGCTACTACTACTTTTCCGTCATATTCGCCGGCCAGTTCCTCAACGACCGGTGCAATGGCCAAGCACGGTCCGCACCAGCTCGCCCAGAAATCAACCAGTACGGGCTTATCAGCTTTTAGGACCTGTGATTCGAATTCTACATCTGTTACATGTATCAATTTGTCTCCAGACATGATCTATCTATCTCCTATTATCAATAAATAAAGGGCTGAACCCCGGCATTTCTGTCAAGGCAACCCGCTTCAAGGCCAATGTCAAATAGTATGCGTGAATGTAGGCCAGGGTTAACTGACTGTCAAGAGACTTCAGACATTGCCGCTATTGCCTCATCTATTCTTCTCACCGGAAGGATCTCCAGGCTATCTGAGCACTTGAGACGATCAGATCCAGCCTGAGGAATAATGCACCTTTTGAGCCCCAGACGGGCTGCCTCGTTGAGTCTCAATTCCGCCCTTCCAACCGCCCTCACCTCTCCGGTAAGGCCGACTTCTCCAAAGACAGCGGTGTCCATATCCAGGGGAACATCCCTGAGACTTGAGACCATAGCCATTATTACGGCAAGTTCACTCGCCGGCTCTGATATTTTAAGCCCACCTGCCACATTTATGAAGATGTCCCGGTCATAAAGTGCCACGCCCAGATGTCTTTCTGCAACCGCAATGAGCAAGGCCAGACGATTACTATCAATACCGGTTGAAGTCCGCCTTGGCATTGACAGGTGTGAAGGACTCACCAGGGCCTGGATCTCCACCAAGATGGGGCGGGTACCTTCCATACACGGAACGACTACAGATCCGGGAACCGCCTTTGGCCTTTGACCAAGGAAGACCTCAGAGGGATTAGGAACTTGTTTCAGCCCGGCCTCAGTCATCTCAAAGACACCTATCTCATGAGTTGGACCATAACGGTTTTTTACAGTCCTCAGAAGCCGGAAGATGTGGCTCCGATCCCCTTCAAAATACAATACAGTGTCTACCAGATGTTCAAGTACCCGGGGGCCTGCTATGGCCCCTTCCTTTGTCACATGACCCACAAGTATCGTCGGCACGCCTTTGGACTTGGCAAGCTGCATGAGCCGTGCAGTGGCCTCCCGGACTTGGGCCACGCTCCCGGGAGCCGAAGCTATCTCGCCGCAGAACATAGTCTGTATGGAATCAACAGCCAGAATAGAAGGACCCTGTTCCTCTACAATCTTAATAATTCGATCAAGTTCCGACTCACACGCAACCCAAAGACCTTCCGGGATCTTTCCTAAACGCTCAGACCTCATCCTGATCTGTGCCAATGATTCTTCTCCACTGACATATAGGACTTTCTTTTGATTTTGATTAGAGGCCAGACGGCAAAGTATCTGCAGCAGCAATGTAGACTTACCTATGCCCGGCTCTCCGGCTAATAGCACCAGGCTGCCCGGCACCAGCCCTCCGCCCAGCACCCGGTCCATTTCTTTCATCCCAATGAAAATTCTGGCATCATCAACGTCTGTAGACACTTCCAGCAGGGGTAAAGGAGCAGATTGACTCACGGCAAAAAGACTTCGGCCTTTTCCAACAGGAGTATTTACAGGCTCGTCCGCCATTGTATGCCATGCTCCGCATCCGGGACAACGGCCAAGCCACTTGGCCGAAGTCTGGCCGCATGACCGGCACACATAGACTATTTTGGTATCTTTATTTTTGCTCAACCCCTAAATCCTTCAATTCCTCATTTATCAGTAGTTGAGCTATTAGCTGTTAGCCATTAGCGTTTAGCTTTGAAAAATCAGGGCATTACGTCAATTAGAAATAACACCCAATGGGTTCACCCTGTTGAATCCCCAAAGGGGGCAGCAAAGCTGCATTCAACAGGGTGAAAGTTTGTAATAGCAAAACATCCTGTAATCATTAAGCTAATAGCTAAATTTAGGTGACATGATATGGTAATGTAATCTTAACAATTACGCCGCTGCCTTTGCGGTCGCTGAAATCAATCTCACCATCCATAGCCTCTAACAAGCGTCCTACTATGGCAAGCCCCAGTCCGGTACCTTTTGCCTTGGTAGTAACAAAAGGCTCAAAAAGACGATTCTTCACGTCTAAAGACAACCCGGGGCCGTTATCTTCTACTGTAAGCATCAAAACAGGGCCACTGGATTTCATGTTGAACCAGACCTCGCCTCCCTTAATTTCCCTCACTGCGTCAATGGCATTTTGTACCAGATTAAAAACTACTTGCATCAATTTTTCTTTGTCAAGATGCAGTTCCAATTTTTCACATAACGCGTGAAATTTCACATCACCCCTTAAAGGAACAATTCTCCTTTTAATCTCCTGACAAAACTTCTCAGTATCAAACTTTTCTTCATTGAGCATAGTAGGCCTTGCATAAGTGAGGAGATCAGCCGTCAAGCCCTCAAGCCTCCTGGACTCCTCCACAATGACGGAAAAATCCGCCCTTTCCTCAGGATCTGTTGTGCCCTCCAGGTAAAACTGAGCAAAACCCTTTATACTGCTCAATGGATTTCGTATTTCGTGTGCCAGGACTGCGGCCATCTCACCCAAGGCCGCCATTCGTTCCTGTTTACGCAGCATAGCCTCCAGACGATAATTTCTGCGCCATGCCCAGAGAAAAAAGAATGTCAGCACCCATAAGGTGGTAAGGGAAAGTCCAATTAAAGCAAGTTGAAAATTGGCCTTCCTGAGAATTGTCCGGGCCGGATATGGATGGAGAGAAACTCTCAGGCAGTAGGCCCTGGCGTTGTCAATAGGCTCAACTTCCTCGGTTGCGCAAGGCTGTTCAAGATCAATATTATTCTTATTGCCGCTATTGCCTTGTTCAGAGAGGTGAAGGTGCAAAGGAAAATTCAGGACAAATACCTCTTCTCCAGTTGCAAGGGTAGAAAAATGGATCTCTGGCCGTTTTTCCAAAATCACTCTTTCTACATCAGAATCAATCTCGCTTCTTCCCACCATTAGAGGATTGGAATGGAGCAACACAGTACCATCCTGATCATAAAGGACCAGAAAGGCAAGATCATCCCATCTGTCAGTAGCTACAAGTTCGGGGAAAAGCTCGTTCCTGAGACCGATCCTTTCCAAGGTAAAGCCCAGGCTCACAGCTATGTCCACTGCCCGGTTCTCAAGCAGATTCTTCGATCCCTCTACGGATATCCGATAGATGCCCACAGCGCTGATTAATGCCACTACAGAGAAAAGTAACAATATTATGAATGCAGACACCAGATAACCCACAGAAAAAGTGCTCTTAGGCTGCTTTCCCCTAAAATATGAATTCATAAAATAGTAAGCTCCAGCAATTTGGCATAATTGCAATAAAAATATATGTAAAACTACTTACGTAGTCAGGCTGAAGCTGTTTAGACTGAAGGCTGAAGGGGTCAGAAGAACACGATTGCCGTACTTTGGCGGAAATATCTGATTCTTGCACCAAACATGGCTTTAAAATGCGCTTTTTCCTAACAGCCTTCAGCCTTCAGCCTATTCACCTGAATACTTACAATATATTTTACCGCATGGCTTGTTTTGTGATAAGCATAATAACTGCTGAGGAGTAGAAAAACCATGAAATACTCACAGGCTAAACAAGGAAGAACTTTTATTATTCGTCTTGAAGATGGAGATATTGTTCACGAAGAAATTGAAAAATTTGCCCGTAAAAAATCTATTAAAGCAGCAGCTTTAATCATTCTTGGCGGAGCCGACAAAGGTAGTAAACTTATAGTAGGCCCTGAACATGGACGCAGAGAGCCAATTATTCCTATGAAACATGTTCTTGATAATGTCCATGAGATTGCCGGAACAGGAACGATTTTCCCGGATGAAAACGGTAAACCTGTATTGCATATGCATATGGCCTGTGGAAGAAAAACATCCTCTGCAACCGGATGCATTCGGAAAGGTGTGAAGGTATGGCATGTAATGGAGGTAATATTATTTGAATTAGTTGACACAACAGCAGTTCGTGCTTTCGAGCCAACTACAGGATTTGAATTATTAAGGCCTTAAGTGAACTCAATTAATGTAATACTCTAGGGCCTCCGGCAACAAATTCTTAATTTTTGCAATACGATCGTAATCGGTTGGGTGAGTAGAAAGAAATGCAGGGGAAGAGGAGGCGGATTTTCCCTTGGAAAGGCGTTCCCAAAACCCTAGAGCAGCTCTGGGATCATATCCCGCCTTTGCCATCAAAATAAGCCCTATATGGTCTGCTTCATATTCCTGGGTACGGCTGTATGGCAACATCACGCCTACGTTTGCCGCCAATCCGTATGCGTAGTCAAATACCCTTATCGCACTGGCCGACTGAGTCCTGATGGCTGTCTGCATAGCCGTCTCTCCCAGTTGGGCCAACAGAGTCAGACTCATCCTTTCCGCTCCGTGTCGAGCCATGGCATGTGCAATCTCATGGCCGATCACGGTGGCCAGACCGGTCTCATCCTCTGTATATTTCAGAATACCTGTATACACAAACACCTTGCCTCCCGGAAGACAAAAAGCATTGGCAACCTTGTCATTTTCTACGAGCGTGAATTCCCAATCGAAATCCGGTCTTCGGGCTGCGTTTGCAATTCTCCATCCCACTGTCTGCAGCATCTGATTCAAGACCTGATCCTGGCTGGCTTTCTCTTTTTGAAGGATGTTTTCATAGGCATTGAGCCCCAAGGCCCTTTCTTGCTCAGGACTGACCAGCATTAACTGGGACCTGCCTGTGACTGGAGCCTGGGAGCAGGCATACAGGAAGCAGCAGAAGAACAGGGCCAACACAGACATGATTCCGCTGAAAAAACCCAATCTGCGGCGCACAATAAATGTTGAATGTTGAATGTTGAATGTTGAATTAAGGTATATGTCTTTTAAATCTTTTTCCACAATTCACCATTCAGCATTTTCTATAAGTTGCGGATTGGCTGCGAACATTCATATTAAGTCAGTGATCAATTGTTTCTTCATTCACTTCCACCTCAAGCTCGAAAAAACTGGTACCGCAATCGTAGCATTTAACATCTATTTTGTTTTCCTCCTGTAATGAAACGTAGATCTCATCACATCCGCAGGAGCATGGCGCGACTATTGATTCTTTTATAACTTCTTTAATAGATGAATAAAGCGTGGCCGGTATATCCGGATCATATACTATTTTCACTTTGTAGCCTCCAAAAAATGCGCTGAACAAGAACAATAACTGTTAGCAAGTGCGCATTGGTCCTGCATCATACCAATGCGATTAGAGAATTGTAAAGGATTTTGATGCCATTTCGACAAAATATGGGGCCACGACCCGGCATTGGCATTGGAGGTGATTTCATTTCCTTATTGACAAATTTCAAAAGCTCAATTATGAGATAATTCAGTGAATCATCATTCATTCATTAATTAATATAAGGAGGAGTATGCGGGATGAGAAGTAAAAAAGTATTATCTTTGTTGGTTGCGGTCTGTTTCGGCCTGGTAATGGCAGGCGTAGCCATAGCAACTGATAAGGGACCAGAGACCATCACCATGGATTCAAAGGTATTCCCAAAGCACAAAAAGTCGTTGGTCGTCTTTAGCCACCAGAAACATAATGTGGATTACGGTATTGCCTGTACCGAATGCCACCATGCGTACAAGGATGGCAAGAACGTGTGGAAAGAGGGGGACGCGGTCAAGAAGTGTGATGCCTGCCACACCGGAGCCAAGGCACCAAAGGAACCAAAGCTGAGCAAGAAAGAAAAGATCAAGGGGTACATGTACTCAGCCATTCATGAAAACTGTAAAGGGTGCCATAAGGCTGCAAAGAAAGAGAGCAAGGCCGCCCCGACCAAGTGTGGCGAGTGCCATCTTAAGGTAGCCAAATAGCCAAAAAGATTAGGTAAGTGTTTTTTTGGACCTTACTATATTTTTTTGTACCATGGCCATGGAAAACAAAATTTAAAGGCCTGCCGGTTCATAATCGGCAGGCCTTTTGAGTTTTTGGTCATACAAAAGGCCAATAATCCTTATGGATATCCATTACATGTTCTATTACTTGGGGTCCAGGCCCGGAATCATCCAACCTGGAGGCAGTATCCATGTCCAGAACGCTCATGCCTTTGCATTCATCTAAAACCGCAAGCACGCCATCTCTAAGTCCTGTAAAGTTATAACCTCCTTCAAGACAGAATAGTATCCGGCCCTTACAGCACGACTCTGCAAGATTGAGCAAAACCCTTGACATATAGGCAAAGCCGTTTGCAGTGACCTCCATGCCTCCCAGTGGATCATCCTGGTAAATATCAAACCCGGCTGAAACGAGTATGAAGTCCGGGGAAAAAGATTTCCCTATAGGCACCAGCAGGCGATTGAAAATGGCAGCAAAGTCCTCATCTCCGGCACCAGGGCTCAAAGGCACATTTACAGTAAAGCCCTTTCCATCGCCTTCGCCCATTTGATCTACACTGCCGCTTCCCGGATAATAGGGATACTGGTGGGTAGAAAAGTATAATACGCTGGAATCATTATAAAAGCTGTGCTGGGTACCGTTCCCGTGATGAAGATCCCAGTCTACGATCAAGACCCGTTCACAGCCAAGGACCTGTCTCGCATAATGAGCGCCAAGGGCCACATTATTAAAAATGCAAAAGCCCTTGGCACAATCTTTTTCTGCATGGTGTCCCGGAGGACGTACCAAGGCAAATCCATTTTGCGCATCAGGCCCGGCTATTTCATCCATGGCGGCAAAAACTCCTCCAACTGCCAGGCAAGCCGCTTCCCACGAGCCTGCGCTTGTAGCTGTATCCGGATCCAGCCGGTAGAAATCTCTGCCTGCGGTCTTGGCTATCTTGTCTATGTAAGCACCGGTGTGATTCCACAAAAGCTCATCCCGGCCGGCTGATCTTGGGACAATGGTCTTGAACCGGCCTTTTACATCATCCTGGTCTAAACGCTCATAGATAACCTTCAGACGATCAGGTGATTCTGGATGACCAGGCCCCTGGTCATGTTCAAGGTATTTGGGATCTCTAATTACTATCGTCTTAGCTATTTTCAGGGCAGGCACTTCTTGCATCGGCAAAAACCCTCCTTACAGGCATCGGATCGTGATTTAAAAATTACCCGGTTTGATTTACTCATCTTTTTCCCATAAGGACATGAGGGCCTATGAAAGCGGAGGGTTTTGCGATTACCAACATAATAAGGCTCGGGCCGGACCGGTGGAATTGACCATATACCACGTCCTGCATCTATGGCCTCTCTCTGTGCAGCAAGGAGTCTCTTACTGAAAGACGATCCTTTCTCAGAAAAACACACAAAGGCCATGCCCTCACGGACAAGTATCTCATTGACCATTCGACCATCAGGGAGAAATACATAGGCCAACAGCCGGCCAAAGCGATCCCTCTTTTCATCATCCTGGACCAGCCTGACAAGCCTGCCCTGGACCAGTTGTTTGTTACGCTTGGTGGCTTCCCATCCCAAGGGCTCTCCTGTTTTGTCCTTGTGAGGTATCTCCGGAGAATTAATCCCCCTATAGCGTACCTTTGTTCCTTTTTTGAGGACTATTGTGTCGCCGTCAATGACGTGGCGTACAAAAACGCTTTTCTCTGCAAAGCAGAACTCTATGGAGGCGAGGAACCAAATGCTCACCAGGACAACTGTCATTACGGACAATCCTGCCCTTGTTCCCATGTTGAAATCTCCTAGGTTTCACTAAGTTGAGCGATTAGCTGTTAGCCATTAGCAGTTAGCTTGGAAAAATCAAGATATTAGCAGAACATCCTGTAATCATTAAGCTAATAGCTAACCGCTAAAGGCTAATCGCTCAATTTAATTTTCAGTAAGACGCCG
>JAGGRV010000273.1 GCA_021159445.1 Deltaproteobacteria bacterium
AAATTGGTTTTGTTAATTTCTTGTTAAAAAATTGTTGGTTTTTTTTAATAAATACCTGTATCTGTTTTTTAAACATCTAATCAAAACTTTTTGAAAGTATTTTTACCTATTAATTTCATATAATATCAACCAATTAAATACTTTTTGAACAAAAATAACAGCACTTATTAACTTTATCTCTTATTTATATAAATGGAATAATACTATGCTAAAATTTTCAGTTAAAAAAACGGATTTTCTGAACCCTCTTTCCAATATTCAAACTATTGTAGATAAAAAGACTACGATGACTATCATTAATAACGTATTTATTTATACAGACGAAAATCATTTATTTATTGAGGCTACTGATTTAGAAATAAGTTACAAGAGTAAAATTCCTTGTTCGGTTGTAGATCAAGGGGCTATTACTATTAACGCAAGAAAATTTTATGAAATAGTTAAAGAATTTCCTTCCGAAGAAATATTTTTCGAAGAGTATAAAAATACATGGTTGAAAATAGGAGCTGACAAGAAAGCCGAATATAAGATTGCAGGACTAGCTCCGGATGATTTCCCAAGATTTAGACATATAAGCAACGAAAACGCCATTGATTTAGAATCTTCAATTATAAAAGAGATGATTGAAAAGACAATATTTTCTTCATCTTATGATGATCGTAAATACAGTCTTTCAGGTATATATTTTGAGGAAGAACATGATGAAGAAGAAAAAACTCAAATACGAATGGTAAGCTCAGATGGCCACAGGCTCAGCCTGATGGAAAAATATATTCCAGAAAAGGGATTAGGTCTTGCGCAAGGAGTCATTATTCCCAGAAAAGGGGCTCAAGAAATAAGAAAAATTATAGAAGGTCACGAAAGAATGTTTTGGGGTATTGATAATAATTTTTGTTTTGTTATGTGTGGTAACGATTATCTGGTGATAAGGTTGGTTGAAGGTAAATTTCCAGATTATCGTGATATAATACCAAAAAGTAAAGACCGTTACTTAACCTTTGACAGACTAGAAGTATTTAATGTACTAAAACGTATATCAATTCTCTCTTCCGATACTACTTTCAGAGGAGTTAAAGCTAATGTTATACCAGAATTAATTGAAATAGAGTCATTATATAAGGATATTGGGGAAGCAAAAGAAACTATTGATATAGATTATCATGGTGAACCATTTGAAATTGCTTTTAATGCAAAATATCTTATGGATGCCTTATCTGTAATGGATTCGGACAGGGTAGAATTAACTGTCAACAACCCTGAATCTCCATGTCTGCTGAGAGGTAATGAAGATATCGGATTTTTAGGATTAATAATGCCTATGAATATTGTTAAAGAGGAAAGCAAATAAGAGGATTATCAATTTAGTATATGGAAAATAACAATCAAATCAACGAGAATGAACAAGAGTATGCTTCTAAACAGATAAAGGTACTTTCCGGATTGGCAGCAGTTCGTAAAAGGCCTGCTATGTATATAGGAAATACCTCTATAGAAGGCCTTCATCACCTCGTATATGAAGTGGTGGATAATAGTATTGACGAGGCTATGGTTGGATATTGCACCTCTATAAAAGTCTTGATTCAGGAAGATGGAAGCGTTGTAGTTGAGGATAATGGCCGCGGCATACCTGTAGATATTCATCCAACAGAAGGAATACCCGGCCTGGAGCTGGTAATGACCCGTTTACACGCTGGTGGTAAATTTGATCATCAGACCTACAAGGTCTCCGGAGGTCTTCACGGGGTAGGAGTATCAGTGGTCAATGGGCTTTCTGAGTTCCTGGAGGCAGAAATCTACAGGGATGGAAAGGCTTATAGACAGACCTACAAAAGAGGAGAGCCTGTGGGTCCGATAGATCTTCTTGGATCTACTGAAAAGCAAGGAACAAAAATAACATTCAAACCGGATCCTCAAATATTTCAAGAGACAACAGAGTATCAATACGAGATACTACAGGCCAGAATGAGGGAATTGGCTTTTCTAAACCCCTCTGTGAAAATCTATCTGGAAGATGAAAAGACCGGGAATAATAAAGAATATCACTTTAAAGGGGGAATTATTTCGTTCGTAGAATATCTCAACAAAAATAAAGAATTAGTTCACGAAACACCAGTTTACATTAATGGCGAGCGGAATCAGGTACAGTTGGAGATAGCCTTTCAATACAATCAGGCGTATTCAGAGAGAATCTTAAGCTATGTAAATAATATACGTACCAAAGAAGGCGGTGCGCATGTGGCAGGATTTAGATTGGCCTTGACAAAATGTATTAATAAATACGCCAGTGATGATATTGTACCCAAAAAATTAAGGGAGAAGCTGGAGGGTGAAGATGTAAGAGAGGGCCTTATGTGTGTTATATCAGCCAAGGTCCCAGATCCTCAGTTTGAAGGCCAGACCAAGACAAAACTGGGAAACAGTGAAGTAAGGTCAATAGTGTCTTCAATAGCCCATGAAAAAATTTCAAGCTATCTGGAAGAGAATCCTTTAGTGGCCAAGAAAATCCTTACTAAGGCGGTGGATGCGGCAAGGGCAAGAGAGGCAGCCAAAAGGGCAAAAGAACTTACCAGGAAGAAGGGCGGCCAAGATATGCTTATGGCCGGAAAATTAGCTGAATGTCAGGAAAAAGATCCTGAAAGGAGAGAAATTTTTATTGTGGAGGGTGACTCCGCAGGTGGTAGTGCAAAACAGGGAAGAGACAGGCGTTTTCAGGCAATACTGCCTCTTCGCGGAAAGATTATGAATGTGGAAAAGGCAAGATTTGACAAGATGCTTGCCAGCGAAGAGATACGTAATCTTGTTGCCTCCATTGGTACAGGTATAGGCGCTGACGAGTTCGATCCATCAAAGGTAAGGTATCATAAAATCATTATTATGACAGATGCTGATGTAGACGGCGCCCACATAAGGACACTCCTATTGACCTTTTTTTATCGTCAGATGATAACACTCGTGGAAGACGGCATGCTTTATGTAGCCCAACCCCCTTTATACAGGATGGCTTTGGGAAAAAAGAAGGAGTTTTTCTTTAAGGATGAGGCAGAACTTGACAACTATCTCTTTGAAAGGGCCACAAAAAACATGGCTATAAGGCCTGAAAACAGAGAACGTTCCATTAAAGGAGAAAAACTCAAGATATTTCTGGAAAACATAGTCTCTTATGAAGACGCTTTGGAGGTAATGTCCAGAAAGGGCCTGTGGAGAAAACTGAGTCAGGATTTAATGATCCTTGGGATTAAGAATCCGAGTCAGTTTCACGACGAATCTTTTGTTAAAAGTCTGGCAGAAAAACTCACGAAAAAGGGATATAAAGTGGGACGTGTCAAGCCCTCAGGTTCTGAAATTTCAGGTTATGAATTCATTGTCGGGGTAGAAGACCTGGCCTATTTGACCGGCAAGGTCGGACCTGATTTGGTACAGCAGGCGGAATTTCGTCGTCTTGTAAAGGCGTATAACAAAGTAGAATTAATGGTCAATACATCCATTGAGGTCTACTCTGAAGATAAACCAGTTAAGAGATTAGACCGGCTTGATGAACTTCTGGATTTTTTCCGAAACGAAGGGAGAAGGGGTATCTCGACCCAGAGATATAAAGGATTAGGAGAAATGAATCCCATTCAGTTATGGGATACGACCATGAATCCGGAAAAACGGACTTTGCTTAAAGTGACCATCAGGGACGCAGATGAAGCAGAAAGCCTGTTTACTACTCTTATGGGTGAAAAGATTGAACCTCGCAGGGAGTTTATTCAGACCCATGCACTGGAGGTTCGGGAGTTAGATATATAAATTGTGAGAGGCTCATAAGGGGATATTTGGATGGAGTGTCAAAAAGAAGAAAATATAAAAAGGTGCAACTGTACATATGAGCCATGTCCAAGAAAGGGTATATGCTGTGAGTGCATAAAATATCACCTAAAAATGCGTCAGCTCCCGGCCTGCTGTTTTCCCTCTGAGGCAGAGCGTACTTATGACAGAAGCTTTGAGTTGTTTGCAAGGCTCGTACAGGAGGGAACTATATAATTTTACCTACAAGGTCATAGGTAACCGTTCACACTCCCTGGCAGCCGATAGGCTTTTGCAGGGTTTCAACCGCGGGCAGATTGCACCAAAATGCGTATTCCCAACGGATTATGCTTTGAAACCTGAAAAAGGCTGTTGGCTGTCAGGGGGGAAAGTGAATAATTACGGTCATAGGTATGAGAATCTGTTTCTTGAGGATTATTTATGAGCTTTAGTCCCGAGTTTGTTGAGCCAAGGGAGCCCCCGGGCCACCTCGGTGTCTATGGTGTTCTTGGGGCAACCAAGGCTTATGGCAAAGACTCTCATTATGAAAAAAGAGCAGGGGAAGAGGAAAGGGTGATCAGGGAGATTGCCACGGCACTTCGGTTCGATCTTTCAACTTATTTTTCGCATCTACCCAGACCAGGATGCTTTTGCCTTTGGCTATTTGGTCTTTAGAATACAAACCATAGGATGCTATAATTATCAGGTCGCCGGGAGCCCCTTTTCTGGCAGCAGCCCCATTAAGACATATAGAGCCAGAGCCCCTTTTTCCTTCTATGACATAGGTGTCAAACCTATTACCGTTTGAAATATTATAGACCAGTATCTGCTCAAAAGGGAAAAGGTCAGCAGCCTCCATCAAGCGGGAGTCTATAGTAAGACTTCCCTCGTAGTTGAGGTCTGCATCCGTGATGGTAGCCCTATGGATTTTTGATTTAAGCATTGAGCGTAACATATCTAATTTTTAATTTACGTACATTTCATTGCTTTAGCAAGGTGTTGTCGATCAGACGAGTCTTTCCAACCCATACTGCCAAGGCGAGAAGGGTTTCACCAACAATTTCCCGGCACGGCTTCAGGCTCTCAGGGTCACAGAGAAACACATAATCAATCTTTGTGTTGCCAAAGGATTGGATGTGTTTTCTTACTGTTTGGATAACTTCTGGACCGGATCGGCTGCCATGGGCCACCATTTTTTCAGCCAGCCGGAGGGCTTGGACAAGGGAAAGGGCCGATTCGCGCTCTTGTGCATTAAGATAGGTGTTGCGGGAGCTCATTGCCAGACCGTCTGGTTCTCTGACTATAGGATGGGCTATTATATTAACCGGTATATTCAGGTCCCTCACCATGCGGCGAATGACCTGGAGTTGTTGAAAATCCTTCTGACCGAAGATTGCCAAGTCCGGCTGTACAATAATGAGGAGCTTCGCAACTATTGTGGCTACACCGCGGAAGTGTTCAGGCCTTGATGCGCCACAAAGCCCCTGACTTAAGCCTTCAACCCGGATCCATGTCTGGAACCTGGGCGGATAGATGTCTTTGGCGTCCGGACAAAACAGGCAGCTAACCCCGTTGTCTTCAGCCAGCTTTGCATCTTGCTCAAAGTTTCTTGGATAGTGGTTCAGGTCTTCATTCGGGCCGAACTGGGCAGGGTTCACAAACAGGCTTACCACAACACGGTCGGCCTTGCTTCCAGCCACTCTCATCAGGGAAAGGTGGCCTTCATGGAAAAAGCCCATAGTGGGAACCAGGGCCACAGATAACCCCTCCTGTTTCCACTTAAAAACCTGTTTTCTCATGCCGGATATAGAGTTAATAATTTTCATTTATGGAACATGCACCATCTTCTGTTTCGAAGGGATCTTTCAGGTTTCCACCCAGCAAGGGCATTTCTTGAAAACAGGTATTCTGAATATAGTTTATAATATTCCGCTCACCCTCGATGAAGGTCAACCCATCATGATCCTTGGCTATCAGTACCGGAACAGTGTCAATGCCCAATATTTTCAGGGCAGCAGTGTTTATTTCAGGTAAAAATTTTTCATTAGGGCTTAATCCCGGAAGCAGGTCAGAGCCTATTTTTTTGATTGGATTAAAGTGAAATTCGCACCGTGTGCATCCTTCCAGTGCCTCTATGACCTTGTAGCAGTGGGGGCAGTCTTCTGAAAAGATTAGATAGAGTTGTTTAATCGGGTCTGAGCATCTCCTTACAGCATATGTCCCATTGTCCAGGGTGCGTCCGTGTAGGGGGGTTTTTGCAGTATCAAAATTTAACAGAGAAAACATGATCAACTGCGCCACAATTGTTACTAATCCCAATGTTAATTGTCGCAAACCCATCAAGCTGTTCAGGATTACCACCAGAAGCAAGATAAGCAGGCAGTAAGAACAAAATACGTTGGCAACAAAAATCTGGTATCCCAGCAATATCCCCTCGGCTGCAAGACCGGAAATAAGTATGATGCGGAGCAGTGGCTCTGTCCCTGACCTCTGTTTTGTTATTAAGGCAGTACAGAATATGGAAAAGAAATATGCAGCACCCAACAGATTGAAATAAAAAGGCAGAATAAGTGTCAAGGCTTCTACTGTTCTACATCCTTCATTAACACAGAAGGCCTCTCCCTTGAACACTATTAGTAGTGCCTGGGCAATTATGACAATACAGGCAAGGATTGACAAGTAAATTATTCCCTGGAGCGATCCGAGCTTCATAGACATCCTGATAGTCCTACATTGTGTGAGGGAAGGTCGTGTTGGTTAGTGACAATCCTGATCTAAGGGGATAAAGTCGTTATTAGTCTTCAGGGCTAATTTAATAACCCATAAAAATCATCTTGAAAACCCTTTGTGTCATCATTAGAGTTCTCTTATGACTATAAAAGATCAAGCAAAACAAGGTATAATATCCCAACTTATTGAGCATTGTGCCCTGGACGAGGGTCTGGATCCGCAGATTCTGGTTCAAGCCGTGGGGGCAGGGGAAGCGGTAATACCGCATAACAGGCATGTGGAGCTCAGCCGTCCCATGGCAGTGGGAAAAGGGATCTCCACCAAGGTTAATGCAAATATAGGTACTTCAAAGGATCATCCCGAGCTGAAAGCCGAATTGGAAAAGCTCAAGGTGGCCCTGGATGCAGGGGCCCACACGATAATGGATCTTTCCACCGGAGGTCCGATAAAGGAGATCCGCCAAGCTATCAGAGATGCCTGTCCCGTACCTCTTGGCACAGTTCCTATTTATCAGGCCGCAGTTGAGACAGTGGAGCGGCGCAAGTGCTCAGTCTGCGAAATGGATGTAGACGACCTGCTGAGGGTAATTGAGGAACATGGTCGGGAGGGAGTTGACTTCGTGACAATTCACTGCGGTCTGACTCTCAAGGCTGCGGAGCATCTCCGGTTGAGGGAACGCGTAATGGGGGTGGTCAGCAGAGGAGGTTCCTTCATCCTGGAGTGGATGATGTACAACCAGAAGGAAAATCCCCTCTTTGAGCGTTTTGATGATATCCTGGCAATAGCTCGGGAGCACGAACTCACTTTGAGCCTTGGTGACGGCCTCAGGCCCGGGTGCCTGCTGGACGCAACAGACGGCGCACAGGTGCATGAGCTGATAGTCCTGGGTGAACTCACACTGAGGGCATGGGACGCGGGTGTACAGGTAATAATTGAAGGGCCTGGTCATATGTCAATGGACCAGATACCGGCCAACGTTCTTTTGGAAAAGAGGCTTTGTCACGGGGCCCCATTTTATGTGCTTGGTCCCCTGGCAACAGATATTGCCCCTGGGTACGATCATATTACCAGTGCCATAGGCGGGGCCATTGCAGCAGCAGCCGGGGCTGACTTTCTCTGTTACGTGACACCTGCCGAACACCTGAAGCTGCCGTCACTGAAAGATGTGAAAGAAGGGATAATTGCTTGTCGCGTTGCGGCCCATGCGGCTGACATAGTGAAGGAAGTCCCCGGTGCCATAGAAAAAGATCGAATGATGGCCGAGGCCAGGCACCGCCTTGACTGGAAGACCCAGATAGAGCTCTCCATAGATCCTGAAAAGGCCCGTCTATATCGTGAGGAGGGCGGGGAATACAAAGGACCAACCTGTACGATGTGCGGGGAATACTGCGCAATCAAGACCTATCAAAGGGCGATGAGAAAAGGCCGGGAGGCAAGAGGCGATGAGGGGAAATGAATCCTGGTCCGGTTCTTACCATTGCCGGCTCCGACTCAGGTGGTGGCGCCGGTCTCCAACAAGACCTGAAGGTCTTTACGGTTCTTGGATCCTATGGCTCAAGCGTTGTTACCGCACTGACTGCTCAGAATACCCTTGGTGTCCATGCTGTTGAGCCTGTAGCTCCGGATTTTGTTGGGAAGCAGCTTGATGCCGTACTTGAAGACATTCGCCCAACAGCCATCAAGACCGGCATGCTGGCCAACGCAGCTATTGTGGAGATTGTTGCGGATCGTCTGGATCGGCATATTAATAAAGATACCCTGCTGGTGGTAGACCCTGTCATGGTCTCCAAAAACGGGCATCGACTTCTGGAACAAGATGCAGTGGATGTCCTAAGGACCAGGCTTCTTCCTCTTGCAGACGTGTTTACACCTAATATTCCAGAGGCGGAAGTCCTTCTCGTCCGGCGCATCCGGACACTGGAAGATATGCGAATTGCTGCCGTTGATCTCCTCAAGCTCACAGATGGCCCTTCTGTCATTCTGAAAGGAGGACATCTCCAAGGCCTGGACCCAGTGGATGTTCTTGTTCACGAAGAAGGGGTTTTAGAGATAACAGGGACCCGCATTCCCACACGACACACCCACGGGACCGGCTGTACCTTTTCTGCCGCACTATTGGTGTTTTTGGCTCGTGGACTGGGAATAGTAAATGCCGCCCAAAAGGCCAAAAAATTTGTGACCCGGGCAATCAGGGGGGCGGTGCCTGTTGGCAAGGGTATAGGGCCAACGAATCCTTTGAGTGTAATCGAAGACGATATTGCTCGTTACCCCGTAATTGAAGCCCTTGAGAAGGCGTGGCTGCGTCTTTTGTCGCTCCACTGTCGTTCTCTGGTCCCGGAAGTTCAGATGAATCTTGGCTATGCCCTTCCATGGGCAAGCTCTGTGCAGGATGTGGCTGCTTTTCCTGGGAGAATTGTAGGTCTGGGAGATGGTGTGGCCAGGATAAGGGGTCCTGCATATGGGGTCTCAAGCCATGTGGCCAGGATAATATTGACCGCGATGGGCCATGATCGTGGGTACAGGTCGGCCATGAATATCCGTTATGATCTTGGGTATCTTAAGCAGGCACAGGACCTCGGTTACTCAGTGGCTGAGTTCTCCAGAAAGGACGAACCAGAGGAGGTAAAATTCAAGGAAGGTTCTACACTGGTATGGGGCGTAAAGAGGGCCATTGATGGGGCGGGTATGGTGCCGGACATCATACACGATGCAGGAGATATAGGAAAAGAGCCGATTATTCGAGTCCTGGGACACGATCCATTGGAAGTGGTGGACAAGGCCTTGAGATTGGCTGGGTTTTCGTAGGTTAAGGAACGTACAATAAATAACTTGAACAAATTAATGTCTTTTTTGCCGTCTTCT
>JAGGRV010000485.1 GCA_021159445.1 Deltaproteobacteria bacterium
CGTATTTTTCAATGTCCCCCATCAAATAGAACGACTCTGCAAGCAGCTTGTTGCGAATGGATGACACATAATCATCCCTCTCAAGATCTTCAGGAGTGAGGTTGCCATAAATTCTGCCCGGATTGGTAAACACAATCATATTATCAAATATTTTGATAACAATATCAGACGTTTGCTTGTAGTCACGGTGAATAACGGCATTTAAAAGCAGCTCTCGAATGGCCTCCAGGGGATACTGCCATGTTTCTTTCCTTTTGAGACTTCCGTCAAAACTGTAGGAAAGGCGAATATGCTTCTTGATAAAAATCATGGCTTCATCAAGAGCAACAAGCAGAGGATCTTTTAACAATAAATCATCGATAATCGTTTCTTCGGATTTGAACCGCCCAACATGAATGGAATAGCCGTGGTTCCCGAACAGCAGCATGCCGGCCAGTGTGGGTTTGCCGGACTTGACAAGTTTAAGCTTTATCAAATTGGTCAACAGATCATCCTGAAGATTTATCCTTCCCCTTGAATTAGTCGTTTCAATAAATTTTCCCAGCAGTGCAGTATCCAGTGAAGATAAATTTTCGTCCAACGGATAGGAATCATAGGAAATATTCAAGCTTTGTTGTTGCAGATCAACAATTTCATCAAGACTGAGCAAATGATTGCTGTTCTTAACCCGCTTGTAGTAACGGTTTTTAAAGGAAATGGGTTTTACCGGATATTCGTTTATTGCGAAAACAAGAACGGTTTTGCCCTTAATCTCGTATTCATCAACATTGGGCAATATTTGTGGATAGGTGGAAACCTTGATTTCGTTCAGATAGCGTTGCACGGTTTCCGGGCCTGTTTTGATACCGCTTACATGTCCCTTGTTATCAGCTCCGACGATAACCTTGCCGCCCTTTGTATTGGCAAATGCCGCCAGAGATATGATGGCTTTCTTGTTGAATCCGGTTTTGAATTCAACTGTGTCCGATTCGCCGTTTTTCAATAATTTAACGATATCCATTCTTAAACCTCTGCTAAACAACGAAATATATGAAAAACACTTTGGTTTTAACCTTTCGCGCCTTTCGTGTATTTCGTGGTCTGGAAACGTCTCTCAAATTCCGCCCAGACAACTTCGTAATCCTTTTCTCGGTTGCATCGGTCAAAGGGGGCTTGGTAGGTGATGGTGCGCTCAATAGGGCCACCGGGCATGGTGTCGTCTGTGATGGTACGTTCTACCGTGCCGGATTTCATGTCTTTGATGTCATTCCATTCGGGGCGGGAGAAACCCACGCCGGTCAACCCCTTGTTGCATGTAAACACAATGCGGCCATTTTGGTCATACCATGTGTCCGACTCATACTGGCGAAGGACTGGGAATTGAACCCTGTATATGGTTTTTAGTTCCTCAAGTGTAAGGCCAAGCTCCATGGAAGCAAGAACATCAATCTCCACAAGGGCCTGTCGGCGTTCGTAGTCGGTGCGAAGGGCGACATGACGGGTCCAGCGAGGCGTCAAATTTCTGAAATGGTCGTTGGAGAGTCGGGGGTCTGGCTTGGTCCAGCGGTCGGATTTGAAGGTGTCGGACCAGCATTCGGACCAAAGGTCGGCGTAGTGGGAAGTGAGGCAATTCAGCGCTAATACTCGAAAGGCCAATCTTGAATAGTATCTATTACTATCGTCAAAGCATGGCAATTGTTTAATCATTGACATGTTGGCGTGAGAAGCACCTGTACTTTTTATCCAAAAATCAATTGGTAGCGATATTGCTGAACTTGACAAATTAAGTAATCGATCTATGTCTTGGAAACAAATAGTGATGCACGTATGTATCTGTGCAATTCCCTTATAAATTATTGTAGAAACAAAAGTACGCTCTGCTGCAGCCCCGATCATTTCACGATTTATTAACCGGAAAAACTCCGTTACAGGTTCCTGCTTTCCCCACGGAACTTTCGGCGTTCGCATCGCGTATTCATCAGAATCACAGTCCGGCACATAATTTGTGCGAGGAAGGTAGTCATCGGGGAGTTCTGTAAGGTCAATATTATCATAATCGGAGTTCAGCCTGCACTCACTTCGTGGAGTCTTGTAACAGGGATTTCCCACGAAGAAATGAGGCCCGGATAAAATCCACTTCCCCGCATCTTCAGGAAAGCAGGTCTCACGGCGGATGGTGCCGTCTTTTTGGGCACTTGTTTCATTCCAGTGTTGCGTTGAAAAATACTCACCCTCAAGGTCCCCCAACCGCCTTGGATAAGCGGCAAACTTCCGCAAAACATTGATAAGCTGCCGTGAATGCAAGGCGGGTAGGCGCGCCTGCAAGGGCGGGGTTTTAGGCGCATCATACAATTTTGCAAAAAGAGAAAGCTCATCTTCAGACACATGGATGATCCTGTCCCGGTGTCCTTTGACATTCCATCTGTTTTCGTCATCCTTGATGCCGGGCACAGAACCGTGTCCGGCATGTTCAAAACAGTTAGGCACGGACGTGGGTGAATAAAGGTTGGCGATATGGCAGAAATCTGTTTTCCCGACCCTGTTCCGATATACATTTATGCTGAATTTTGTAACATGGTGTACTTCAGAAAAGAGCTTCAGTTCATTATGGAACTGAAAGTGACAACACAGCCTTTCATATACTTTTTTTCTTAAACCTCCTCCCTTTGGGTCATCATATATCCCCTCGGGATGCAGAAAACCAGCCACCCCCGCGTTGCGCCCGATCATCCACGCCTGGGGAAGAAAGCATTTATAGAGATTGGTCTGCACTCCTTTGAGTTCGGGATAGTTCTGATATGCATTCAAAAAGTCCTGTGTCCCGTCCGCCTCCTCGAATGCTTCAAGATACACGTCTCTCATCCCATGGCTTTCAAGGGTTGCATCCCGCAAATCATTTAATTTTGATGCACTGAATTTTCGTAGCACAAACAAAGGCTCTGCATCCCCAAGTGTCCCTCCTTCTTTCCATTCCACTTTGATCCACGGCGGATTTCCCAACACCAAATCAAACCCTCCATGGCTTTCAAATAACCACGCAAACTCAAGCTCCCAGTGAAGATAACAATATCTATCTGCTAACTCTTGCACCAACCCAAACCGTTCATTCTCTCGACACAACCGATCCACATCCACAAAACCAAACTCATCCACCATATCCAATGACATTTGTTTAGGCCTGGTATCCGGGAATAACCGCATCTGGCCGCCTACGTCCGTCTGCGCCGCATCATAGAGGTTCCCTTCAAGAACAAGAGTTAGATCAAGGAGATATTCAGCACGACTCGGCAACAAATCCGCCTTTTTTATAGGCCAAAACCACAAGGCACACCAATAATCCATAACCAGTTTCAACCGTCGATATGGACTGGAGTTGCGGACATTTTTGGAAAACATCTCCTGTTGGAAAACGCGGTCTTTATATTCTGTTGTTGTGAGTTGTAAGTTCTCTTTTGCCTTCTCCTGCCCAAACACATGTAGAGGGTCTGTTGTACGATCATCAATATTTCGCTGCATCTTTGTATGACGCTTCCAGAGCTTGTCCACAGCAGATGAAAGTTTTTCAAGATGTTCGATCTCACTTTTTGAGTATGGCTTTGTGAATTCTTTTCGCCACTCCTTGATCGTCTCGTTTTCCTCCTCTGCCATCTTTTTGACGACCTTATCATTATAAGCAGCCATCCCCTTATCCGGCACCAAGAAATGATAAACAGTATCATTCATCCGTTCTTTACCCGGCATCACTCTTTCCGGCACCTCATCCAGCCAGGTTGTATCATCTCGCCTTTCTTTTTTGAGGAGGCTTGACTGAAACACCTGTCTTCTTGCTCCGATGAGGGAATTTCCACAGACAAGCTGCATCCCAAACCATGGCACAAAAGCCCCTTCATAGATGGTATTGAGCCAGAGGGAGACTTCAGCCAGTTCTACCGCCACAGGATTGAGATCAACGCCATGAACATTCCTGTCGGCGATATACATCTTCACCTTTTGCAGCTCTCGTGGATAGTCCTCATGAGAAATATTCTGATTGATTTCTTTCTGCTTTTTTGCCAGATATGCCTTGGCCAACTGGTTTATTGCCTCATTTAAAAAGGCAGCGCTCCCCATGGCAGGCTCACAGACGGTAAGCTCCAGGATCTCATCAGCGGTTTTATCCTTGAGCAGCTCTTTTAAGGCATATTTTACCAGGCATTTGGTGAGCACTTCCGGTGTATAATAGGATGCAGACTTTTCACGGTCCCGTCCCGCCAGGCGATAAATGAATGTACCTTTTTCATATTTGACTAAGGAGCCATCTTCCTCGTAAACGCGCTCCTCCGGTGTGTACGGTTCAATATCCTCCGGTTTAACGAAATAGGCTGTCTCAAGCACATTATGTTTTTCCCCTGCCTTCTTGACCTCATACAGGTCCGTTTCAGCAAAAAATCCCTGATAGGAAAGAAGGGCCTCATACACTGCACCTAACTGGTTGATCCCAAGCTGGGCATAGGATATCCGTCCACGCCGATTCTTCTTCCCCTTTTTCGGCCTGGAAAGCGACATCAACTCGATAATTTTCTGCATCACAAAATTGCGGAACTTGACCTTGTTGAGCAGCGGCGTATGTTTTGGATCAAACAGGTGGCTTCTAAGAGGTGCGATACGGAAGGCGTGGTGGTCCGTGCCAACTGAATAAAGATCGAGATTCTCTTCTATCCTTTTTTTGGGGTGACCATCATAAAGTAATTCAAACAGCAGACTTATGGACTCATGCAGAAAAAAACCATTCTTTGATTCGTCAGTGGTTAACTGGATCATCTCCAGATCACGCAGAGATTCAAGGCTGTACCCTTTCCTGTATTCCTCTGATTTGTCTGGAAGATACCTCAGTTCCGGACGTGCCTCGATATAGAACAGGAAGAGCATTCTATACATATAGCGAAGGCATTCACGGGTGAGCTGCTCTGCCATATCCCGGCCGTATATTTTTTCGTGGGCTTTTTCCCGGAGATACCAGACGGCCTCATTGCCAAGCAGCTCAATTGCCTTTCTGAGTGAATATTTCAAATCCTCTGAAACAGAAAAGGCATGCTTATGAGAATTTTCATCCAGGATATCCAGAAGCGGCATGCCGTCTTTGGGACAAATCGAATCCCGGTGCAGCAAGGCTGCCATGGCCTGCAGGGTTGAGGTCTCCCGCCGGTCCAGGATTTCGCGGATATCAAACCGTAGCAACCTCTTTTCATGCCACTTAGTACGGTCCAGAAGCAGCAATTGAGTGTTATTGGTCAGGATAACCCAGCGAGGAGGTTCCTTCCGGCCAAATACGTGATGGGTAACAATTTTTTCTAATGAGAGATCCAGAATTTTTTCATTTTCATCATCAGCAGGATATTGCTCCTTAAATAGATTCAACTCAAGAGGATCACTTTCTTCACCATAGACGTCCATGGCCTCAATGATCCATAGTTCAGGAGAGCCGTCAGCCCTATTGATTCCGCCAATTAGCGGAATCTTGGCTCCATTATCCAATTCCACCAGTTTGTAGTGATACTCATAGCCGAGAGAAAAAAGGAGCCGTGCCAGGAAATCCCTCTGCATAGCCAATCTGTCTTCGGTTTTACGTTCCCGCTCCAGACGGCTGCGCATGGCAAAAAATTCTTTCCTAAGGCCCCGTATCCCCATATAAGGCTGAGGAATGCCGGCTTCATCTTCCTTCCGTTTCCATTCCTTAAAAACACCCTTTAAATCCTTCTCAAGGATGACGGAAAGATAGTGGTGGGTATAAAACTCGTTCTCGTTGGTGATGCCGGTTATATCAATTGACATTACACATCTCCAACCACGAAATACACGAATGACACGAAATAAAAATAAACCAAGTTTATACCCATCTGTTTTTTAGTGTATTTCGTGGTTCTATAATCCTTTCCAACCACGAACGACACGAAATAGAAATAAAACAAGAATTATTTTACAATTCGATTATATTCAAGTTTTGGGTAATGCCCGAAATTGACTAATAAACCAAGTTTATATCCAGTTGCTTTCAGGTAATTATGAACTTGTGCCCTATGTTCATCCGTGAAATCAGATACGGCCTTAATTTCCAGGATAATTTTATCAAAGCAGACAAAGTCCGGTATATATCGATGTTTAAGAATTTTTCCCTTATATTCAATGTCCAGGGTGATTTGTGATTCGAATGGTATCCCTTGCAAGCCGAATTCAATCTCAAGACATTCCTGATAAACGGATTCAAGAAAGCCGCATCCTTTTTCTTTATAGACTTCAAAGCAAGCGCCGATGATTAAATAACTTTCCTTTTTATAAATTATATCCATCTGTTTTTTTTAGTGTATTTAGTGTATTTCGTGGTTCTATAATCCTTTCAGCACTGCGATAACCTGGATAAAGGGATTGTCATCAGTGGTCATGGTGTCTTCCACCCAGGTCCAAAATTCATCAAATTTACGGTCGATCTCCCGCTTGGCCTGGTCTTTTTTGCTTACCTGCCGTTTGTCCATGTAAAACAATTCAAGCTGTTCGTACTGCTTGGTTTTCAGGCGATCAAGTGCGTTAAGCTGCTCATTGAGTTTCTCATTTATTACTTCCTCAAAGGCATTACGTTTCTCACTCATATAGTCCCTGGCCTGCCGGACAGCCTCTGGCAGAAGCTGCCGAAGTGCTTCAATATCAATATTGTCACCTCGGTTTGGAAAACGGGTCTTGCCTAAACCGGTGCAAACGAGCAATGTCTCAAACTCTTCCATCTGCTGAAATTTATCATCTTTAAAAGTCACACCGAACCAGCGGTGGACAAGCGGATGGCCTTTCCTGTTCGGGATAAGGCCGGAAAGGATAAACACAGTCTCACCTGAGTTGAGAGTACCCGAAAGTGTTAGCACAGGGGCTTCGTGCCTGCCAAATCCGGCAACAACCTTATCATTAATCCATTCAACAACAGGGTTGTGCTGCCAGAGATAATGAATGCGGGGCCAGGCATTTTCATCCTTGCGGCTGCGTTTTATTTCATCCTGAATCACCTCGCGATCTGCTGAGAGAACAAAGGTGTCGTCATCGGGCCATATCTCCCTGGGAATTGAATATCTGAGCCTATGTTTGAGGTCTTTGGTGGCAGTGAGGATTATCTGCTGTTTGTCATCTACAAAGTCGGCCTGGAGCGTTTCCGTTTCCCTGAGATGTTCGATAGCTTCTTTCAGGTAATGATAGTCATCGGAATAGAGTGTCGGCATGGACCTTGTTTTATCCTCTGCATCCTGCCCTGCAGATGGTGTTGCTTCACCCATCAACAATGCCAGAGGGTCAAAAGTTTCTTGAGCCTTTTGAGTCAAATCCTGATCGAACTCGGCCTCACTTTTTCCAGACTCAATGGCTTCGGCCGTAATCTTTT
Source organism: Deltaproteobacteria bacterium (assembly GCA_021159445.1). Classification (GTDB taxonomy): domain Bacteria; phylum Desulfobacterota; class Dissulfuribacteria; order Dissulfuribacterales; family UBA3076; genus UBA3076. Next base: position 7,376 of record JAGGRV010000485.1, read on the forward strand.
CTTCCTCGTCAATATCATAGACCCCCATCAATGCAGAAGGATCACCGATATTTTTTACTGCCTCTTCATCTTTTCGGATAAGTAGCTCAAGAATCCGCATGTCTCCCTTGATTTTATTGTTTTCACTCTGACTGACGAGATAAAGAATATAAGGCGTCTGCTCCTGGCCATATCTGTCAATCCTGCCGTTTCGCTGCTGAAAGACCATAAGCGACCAGGGAATATCAAAATGAATAAGTCTATGGCTCAGATAATGGAGATTAATACCCTCAGAGGCGACATCAGATGCTATAAGCAGCCGGATGGGTGCCTCCTCCTTGCCGAAATCCTCAACAATCCTTTGCTGATCCACATCCGGCATTGATCCATGCAGGATCTCTACTTGTTTATCCTTCAGGTTGAGATCTTTTGGCAAATGTTCATGCAGAAACCGCAGCGTTTCAATACGTTCTGTAAAAATGACAAGCCTGTCATTTGTATCTTTGCCGGTCCAGCCGTGGCCATGGTTTTTATCCCGGACAACAGAGAGCAATTTCTGGTATTTGGAAAATTCCTCGGGCGTGATTAACTCAACTGCGGCAGCAAGGTCTTTAAGCTGGGCGATATCCTTTTCTGCATCAGGATCATTGTCCTTCTGAAGTCGGTTGATTCGATTTTTGATTGTTACCAAGCAGGCGGCCGGACTGGAAAACAAAGCCTTTTCCAAAGTTGTCTTAAATAGCTGACCAGCTCCTTTTCTCTGATCAAGTTTCTCAAACTTCAAATCTGAAAAAACATCAAATGCCATCTCCTCGGCATCAGTTGCTTCACAGTAAGCCCTGCTGATCTTTCTTTCCTTAAAGGCGTTTTCTACCTGCTCCTGGATATCCTTCTTAAAACGGCGAATAAAGAGCCCCTTGATGTCCTCCGGGCCGTAATCATCAGGATTTGCAATGGCTGTGGGATCAAGCATATTCATAAGGCTGGCAAAACTCTTGGCCTTACCGTCATGTGGAGTGGCTGAAAGCATGATCAGGGTATCAGACCGTCCTGAAAGGAGCTTTGCCAGTTTTGCCCGTTGAGAAGAGCCTTTACCTCTCTCAGCAACATTATGGGCCTCATCAATAACGATGATGTCCCAATAAGCGTTTTCCAGATAGGTGCGATATTCAGCATCCTGCTTCAGGGTATCAATGGAAATGATAGACTTGTCGTAATAGTAAAAAGGATTGTGATTAGTGGGAATACGGGAACGGACACGATGAATACCAACAGAATCAAGCCGAACAAGAGGAATTGTAAAACGGCTCCACATCTCTTTCTGGAATTGGGTAAGCATGCTTTTTACCGCCAGCACCAGAATGCGCTTGCCCTTTCCTCGCCGAATAAGCTCGCTAACAAGAATACCACACTCCAGAGTCTTACCAAGCCCAACCGCATCGGCAATTAATATGCGTTGCCTTGGTTGCTGCAAAGCCTGAATAGCCGGATCAAGCTGGTATGGCACGGAATCCATTGCTGCCTGATGGCCGATATATAAATTTTCATCAGTAGGTGGGGTCTGCCGAAGCAGACTTTCCATGTAAAGCAAAGATGCCTGATAAGAGCTGGACTTGTCCGGCACCAGATTCGTCTTAGCAGGATCGAGTACTTCAATATTCTTATCAATCTCTGTAAGAAAAATAGCCTCTTTGCCTTTGACCAGTTCAGATATGCCTATGACATTCAATGATTGACCGCCGGTAGAAATACGATCAACTTTGCGAACCAACCATTCAGCATCTCGAACTACAACTCTGGTACCTGGGGCAAAAATGTTTCCCATTGCGGTCATTTATCTGTTCCTGATATTTTTAGAATGAGATACTATGATTTTAGCGAAGCGGCGCAACTTTTGGCAGTCCGAGTTGACGCTATTGTTAAGTGCGGATTACAACAAAATGGCCAATATTGAGCCTTACGCTGCAAGGGGA
>JAGGRV010000310.1 GCA_021159445.1 Deltaproteobacteria bacterium
CAATTCTTCATAGGCAGGTTTTTTGGTCATTACAGGTTCTCCGCTGTTTAATGTGAGGAACGGGTGACATCCTTCACGACAAGTCAAAAGTAGTTTACACTTTGTTGACCTTGTATTTTGGCAGTGAAATTGGAAATTGGAAATTGGGAAAAACACAAAGATGTAAATGCGTTACCTAATTTCAAATTTCGAATTTCCAGTTTCGACATCGGTATCAAATTCGACAATACACTCTTTTTCGAAAAAGTGTAAACTGGTGAATGAAGGATGCCGAACGGGTCACTAATTATTGTCCTTTGGCTTCAGATGGCGTTGCCCTATCCTCCGGCTGGGCCATGTTTAATCTATATTTTTTTGGTGGAGGGGGCAAGCAAAGAGGTTGGCTTCTCGTTTTTCAGGGCTTGCGCAAATGGTTATGCAAAAAATCTTGAAGCGGATATCTGGTAAAGACCGTCCTCTCTTTTTTCGGCAATATTCTCCTGTCTGACAACCTGAACAAAAGAAATGCCTCCCAATGTATTCCTGTTCTTGCGATGATGATAATCTATGGTTGAACGGGAAAGTTTAGCTTCAACCATTAACCATGGCTCCTTGTCCCGCAGTATCAGGAAATCGGTTTCCTTTCCGTCACGGTCGCGCAAGAAATGCAAGTCGAAATTGCTAATTCCTGCATCTGTCCAAAGTTCCAAAAGTGTTTTAAGCTCAACCGCTATATAATTTTCAAATTGTGTGGCAGGATCATTTATTTTTGTCCAGTCAAAAAAATACACTTTGTTTTCCTTGGTCAGGGATCGGGCAATTTTCTTAGAATATGGCGGGATCCTGAATATCAAGTATCCTAGTTCCATAGCCTTCAGGTAGTTGGAGACTGTGGCAAAACTGCATTTAATATTTGCAGTCAAGGAATTTATAGATAAAGGCGAAGCAATTTTTGATGGAAGCAGGTACATGAGAGTGGCAATATTTTCAAGCTCCTGAATCCTGGTCAAATCCCTCATGTCTTCGCGAATAAGTCTGTCGACATAATCGGTTCGCCACTTGTTGTGAAAACGAACGGAAGTAGAAAGCAGGGGTTCCGGAAATCCGCTAAACCGCAACAATGCGGAAAGCTCTTTTTCTTTATATGTTAGGTGATCCAGTTTTTGCATTATCCAGTCGTCTGCATCTGCCGGAGGCTCAAGAAAAGATTTGCCTGTCAGTTCTCTTAAGGTGACAGGATTCAGACGAAAGGTAAAATATCTGCCTGCCAGGCTATCGCCGCTTTTACGCATCATGTCAAGCCTGGCAGATCCGGTAACTATAAAGCCGTTTTCTTCTCCAAATGAATCAAAAAAATCTTTCAGGACATTTTTCCATTCAGGATACTTGTGAATTTCATCCATACATAGCCATCGCCTTCCATTTGATGGCTTTACATTGTATAATTCTCGAACGAAAAAATGATAGTCAGCTATATACCGATCCCTTGTTTTACGGTCATCCCAGTTATAATAAAGCTTCAGGCAGTTCTGCCCTTTGAGAAATTTCTTTGCAACAGTAGTCTTTCCGGTTTGCCGAGGGCCGATAATAAAACGCATCTGCCGCCCGAAATTTCTGGAAAAGGCAATTTTGCTGATATGTCGTTTAATCATCATTTAGACAATTTATGTTGTTTCAAGGGAAAAATCAAGGCTTTTTTTGATAACACTTTAAATTTGCCATGGCAAATTTAAGTACATATAAAATATTGTCTGTTTCCGTTTCGGTAAGTTTGTAAGAATTTAACGGAGTTAGTTTAATAAAAGGTAAGGTGGCGGCAGTGGTCAAAGAAGATACGGAGATATGTGAGGCGCTGAAGGATCTCCTGCCTGATCGCGGAGAAGAGCTATGCGAAGTAAAAGGCCAAATCTCCAATCTGGTTTTGATACAAGGGACCTTGCCTAAAAAACTTGAGTCTGAACAGAGCATCATTCTGAAAGTGAAGGGCATGGGTAAATTCATGGCAAAGGTTGTATTCCTTACTGAAAGTGATACTACACTGAATGATATGACCTCGGCGTTAGTCAAGGAGAAAGGAAGTATCATATGGCGCAGAGAAAAGAACGGTTTCTGTGTATTGCTCAAAGCAGAAAAGGAGTTTTTGCCCTCTGTAGGAGATGAGGTCAGTTTGAAAGTCAAATCTGCTAGGAGAATGATAGAAGGCTGTTAAGCCAAGAACTGTTTAAAGTCCTGGGGGCCCTTTCAGAGAAGCCCGTATTTCCTGACAGGGCCTCTGCTGGTTGAAAAGGAGGTGTAATCATGAACATTCGTTTTTGGACTGTTTGTGGATTGGTTTTGATGATGCTGTCTGCCTGTGCCGCACCACAGACCCGGACCCAGAAAGGCGCTGTTTACGGTACTGCCGGAGGAGCTGCAGCAGGGGCAATTGCAGGTCAGGCTATAGGCCGTGACACCAAGGCAACTCTTGAGGGCGCGGCCATCGGGGCGATATTGGGCGGTCTGGCGGGTGCTGGAGCCGGTCATTATATGGATAAACAGGAACAGGCTCTCCGGCAAGCCGCGGCGGCGTCCGAAGCCGCGGCTGTGCAACGCCAGGGGGATATCCTGTCTGTAACTCTCAAGAGTGATTTTCTTTTCGATGTGGATTCCAGTGTAGTGCATCCAGGAGCCTATTCTGAGATAGATCGTCTGGCTAGGGTGTTTACCCAGTATCCTGATACAAGGATCCGTATAGAAGGATATACTGACAGCACAGGCCCTGAAGAGTATAATCTACGTCTGTCACAGAGGAGGGCCGAGGCAGTAAAACAGTTACTTGTTTCAAAGGTAGTATCGCCGGACAGGATTACAGCTATAGGCTATGGAGAAAGCAGGCCCAAGGCCGGGAATGACACTCCTTACGGCCGGCAGCTTAACCGAAGGGTTGAGATCTATATCGAGCCCAGGTAGGTGTTGGGAGGAATACATGCGGGATACTTTGGCCGTGATTCTGGCCGGAGGAGTTGGAAGCAGGCTTAACGTCCTGGTGCGACACAGGGCCAAGCCGGCTGTTCCCTTTGGCGGTATCTACAGGATAATTGATTTTGCCCTTTCAAATGTTATGAATTCAGATCTTAATCATGTGGCAGTGCTGACCCAATACAAGCCTCTTTCTCTTATGGGGCACATAGGGACCGGCGTTGCCTGGGATTTTACCGGCAGGACCAGGGGAGTCAAGATCCTGCCACCACGTACAGGGGAGAAAGATTCAGACTGGTATAAGGGCACTGCGGATGCAATACGGCAGAACCTGGATTTTATAGAGGCCAGACCATCAAAACAAATCTTAATACTTTCAGGGGATCATGTCTATTACATGGATTACAAAGACATGGTTAAGCACCACAAGGTTTCAGGCGCTAAGGTCACAGTGGCTATGATGACCGTTCCATGGGAGCAGACGGATCAATTCGGAATTGGCATCCTGGATGAAAAGGGCCGGATTGTCGATTGGGAAGAAAAGCCTGAAAAGGCCAGATCAAATCTGGCCTCAATGGGAATTTATGTATTTGATACCGGATACCTGGTCAAATCACTGAGGGCTACCAATGAGGTTGACTTTGGTCACCATATCCTGCCCAAGGCCATGGAGGATGGGCAGTTGTTTGCTTACACTTTCCACGGATACTGGCGGGACGTGGGAACGGTGCCTGCATACTGGGAAGCCAACATGGACTTGCTCAGGCCGGAAAGTGGTTTGGAGCCTGAGACCTGGAGCATATGCACTAATGTTGAAAATGAGGGCCTGCTATTTGACCGCCCACCGGCAAGGATTCTACCCGGTGCCGATGTAAAGAATTCGGCTATTACCAAAGGCTGTGTGATACGTGGGATAGTGAATGGGTCGGTTCTCTCACCCGGAGTGGTGGTGGAATCAGGGGCAAAGGTAATTGATTCTGTACTTATGCATAATACATGGGTGGGTAGCGGGGCGTTTTTGAACAAAGTTGTGACTGACAAGGAGGTCACAATCGGCCCTGACTCCAACATCGGGCTGGGGAATATTGATGTGGCAAATCGTCTCTATCCCGAGCACCTTTCTGCCGGCATAACCCTGGTCGGCAAATGGGCCTCTGTCCCCAAAGGGGCAAAAGTCGGCACAAATTGTATTATTGCCCAAGGGGTCACGAACAACATGTGGCCGGAGGATTTATTACTCCCTGACGGGGAGACACTGGATGGTATAAGTAAATGATTTTTCAGGAAATTATAACAAATCTTAATAAATACTGGCAGGAACAGGGGTGCATATTGCTCCAGCCATATGATATGGAGGTAGGGGCAGGGACCTTTCATCCGGCCACTTTTCTTCTATCCCTGGGGCCTGAGCCTTGGAGTGTTGCATATGTACAGCCATCGCGGCGTCCCACAGACGGCCGTTATGGTGAGAATCCCAACCGTCTGCAGCACTATTACCAGTATCAGGTAATACTCAAGCCCTCACCTGATAACATACAGGACTTGTATCTTCACAGCCTGGCAAATTTCAATCTGAATTTGGCAGAACATGATGTACGTTTTGTGGAGGATGACTGGGAGTCACCAACCCTCGGGGCCTGGGGACTTGGTTGGGAGGTCTGGCTTGATGGTATGGAGATTACCCAATTCACGTATTTTCAGCAGGTCGGCGGGGTTGATGTAAATCCAATATCTGTTGAGATTACCTATGGCCTGGAACGGATCGCCATGTATCTTCAGGGAATAGATAATGTCTATGACCTCAAATGGAATGACCAGGTGAGATACGGTGCCATACATCATAGGGACGAGGTGGAGTTCTCTCGCTATAATTTTGAGGCTGCGGACGTGGAGACCTTGAAGCAACTGTTTTCCCTCCACTACAAAGAGGGGTTGAGATTGCTGGAGCAAAGACTTGTGCTTCCGGCCTATGACCAGTGTCTTAAGTGCTCTCACTACTTTAATCTCCTGGATGCCAGAAGTGCCATAAGTGTGTCGGAGAGGACTGCATATATAGGCCGTGTCCGTGAACTCGCACGGGGAGTTGCCGAGAGATACACAGCTCTTGAAGAGGGAGGTGGCAAGGCGTGAACACCAGGAATCTTCTTTTGGAAATCGGAACTGAAGAGATCCCGGCAGCTTTTATCTCAGGGGCCCTGGATGACCTGGCTCGGCTGGCGGGAAAACATCTGGACCGTGAGCATTTGACATATGAAGATGTCTCAACCATAGGGACTCCCAGGCGTTTGGTCCTTTTTGTCAAGAACTTGCCGGACCGGCAACCTGATAGAGAAGAGATTATTACAGGCCCACCTGCAAAAGTTGCTTTTTCATCTGACGGAAAGCCTACAAAGGCAGGAGAGGGATTTGCGCGTAGTCATGGGGTCAATGTTGAAGATCTGCAGGCGGAAGACACTGAAAAGGGACTTTACATAGTGCTGCGCAGGATAGTCCCCGGCAGAGAGACGATTGAGCTTTTAAGCAAACTCCTTCCCCTGGTCATAGCCTCAATTCCATTTCCAAAGACCATGCGGTGGGGTACAGAGGAGCTGCGCTTTGCAAGGCCTATTCGCTGGCTTGTGGCCCTCTACGGAGAAGATATAGTTCCTTTCAGCCTTGCTGGAGTCAAGACTGGTTCTGAAAGCCGTGGACACCGGTTCATGGCCACTGAGGCGATCCGGGTACCATCAAATCCGGAGGGCTATATAAAAGCCCTTGAAGGGGTCTTTGTGCTGGCCGATCCCTCAGTCAGGAGAAACAGACTCCTTGAAGATGCCCGGAATGCCACGGCATCGGTTAGCGGCAACATCCTTTCCGACGATGAACTGGTGGATATTAATACTTATCTTACCGAGTTTCCATCTGCGGTATGCGGTTCTTTTGATAAACGCTTTTTGGCTCTCCCCCGCGATGCATTAATTACCTGCATGAGGGAACACCAGAAGTATTTCGCCGTTGTGGACGATAAAGGTGATCTTATGCCACACTTTGTGGCTATTAACAATACGCGCTCACCAAGGCCCGGGCTAGTATGCGAGGGCCATGAAAGGGTGCTCAGGGCGAGGCTTAGTGATGCGGAATTTTTCTTTAAGGAGGATCTGAAACGACCTCTGGAGACCTTTGTTGCTGATCTCTCAGGGATGATTTTCCACCAGCGTCTTGGGACCGTCCTTGACAAAATCCACAGGGTAAAGGCCCTTGCTCATTACCTGGCCAAACAGGTGGCCCAGGATAAGGTAAAAGAGATTGAGAGGGCAGCCTGGCTCTGCAAAGCAGACCTTTTGACAGAAATGGTAGGGGAGTTTCCAAGCCTCCAGGGTATAATCGGGAGAGAATACGCCCTTCTCTCCGGTGAAAGCCAGGAAGTGGCAAATGCCATAGAGGAACACTATATGCCGGTCCGTTCAGGAGGGAAGCTTCCGCGCAGTCTCTCAGGGGCCCTTCTAAGTATCGCGGACAAGATGGATACTATCTGCGGGACTATTGCCATCGGACTAAAGCCTTCCGGTACTGCTGATCCCTACGGTCTGAGAAGGCTGGCTCTCGGCATCCTCCACATAGTGGAAGAAAGATCCCTGTCTTTGTCCTTGAAGGCACTGATCGCAGAGGCCTCGCACCGGCTTGAGAATCAGCTTCCAGAAGTATCGAAAGAGCTTACTGCTGAGGTCATCACTTTTTTCAAACGGCGTTTTTCCTATGATCTTACTGCCAGGGGAATGGACTATGACGTGGTAGAGGCAGCCACCAGGGTGGAGTTCGATGATGTGAAGGACTGTATTTTGAGGGCAAAGGCCTTGGCGGCTGTCCGTCCGAGGCCGGAATTTGAGCCCCTCAGCACTGCCTTTAAGCGGGTAATGAACATACTTAAGGGCTTTGAAGGCGGGACAGTGAATCCCTTACTGCTTGAAGCAGAGCAGGAAAAGGCCCTTTATGAGGTATATCTTTCTGTAGAAGAAAAGGTTGGTGTTTCCCTTGAAAGCCGGGATTATGAGCAGGCCCTGGTTACCCTGTTGTCTCTCAAGCCTCAAGTGGACAGCTTTTTTGACCACGTGATGGTTATGACGAAGGACGTAGATGTAAGGGCCAACCGGCTGGCACTCCTCTGGAACATAGCCTGTCTTTTTCTCAGAATTGGTGACCTTTCAGCCATAGTTGTATCCGGATAAAAATGATACCCCTTTACTCACCGTTGATAAATTGTTCTATTATTTGGAATGCCTCACTGTCGGTGAACTGGCGAGGGGGATGTTTACAGAAATAGGCTGACGGCGCATAAAGAGCTCCGCCTTGGCCTCTGTTTAAAGCCAGTTTAGTACAGCGGATGGCATCAATGGCCACACCGGCCGAGTTTGGTGAATCCTCCACGGAAAGGCGAAGTTCCAGGTTCATGGGCACATCACCAAAGAGCTTGCCTTCCATGCGAATAAAACAGATCTTGTTGTCTTTTTGCCAGGCCACATGATCACTCGGGCCAACATGGATGTTTTCATCATTTAGACGCTTGGCAGCCACTGCCTGAACAGCCTCTGTCTTGGATACTTTTTTCGAGATTAAGCGTTTGCGGCTGAGCATATTAAGAAAATCAGTGTTGCCACCGGTATTGAGCTGGTATGTACGTTCCAGTTTGACGCCTCGCTTCTTGAACAGATCGGTCAGCACGCGGTGAACTATGGTGGCACCCATCTGGGACTTGATGTCGTCACCTATGACAGGAATATTTTTTTCCTCGAAGCGTTTCGCCCACTCCGGATCACTTGCGATGAACACCGGAATGTTATTGATAAGAGCAATCCCTGCATCCAGCGCACATTCAGCATAAAACCGCGTGGCCTCTTCGGAGCCCACAGGAAGATAGTTCAGGAGGATTTCAGCGCCGGACTCCTTGATCACCTTGATGACTTCTTCTTTAGTTGCTTCAGGTTTGTCAGCCAGGACGAAAGTGAATTTGTCGTCATAATTCTTCATGTGGCCTGCGACACCGTCCAGAATCCTGCCCATCCGAACAGTAACTCCTGATTGGTGGAGATCCGGATAGATGACCTTTGTGCAGTTAGGTTCGGCAAAGACAGCTTCATGTACATCCTTTCCAACCTTGCGTTTGTCAACGTCGTATGCCGCAACGACCTCTATGTCTCCGGGCTTATATCCCTCAATTTCCCAATGCATCAGGCCGACAACATCTTCTGCGTTTTTGCCACGATAATAGTGAATTCCCTGAATCAGGGAACTAGCGCAGTTACCAATTCCAATAATCGCTATTTTGATCACAGCTTAGTCATCTCCTTACGTCAGGTGAAAGTGCAAGAGACGGTCTGCAAGTAGGTTTACAATTCCAAATTGCCCTAAATTTAATACCACTTTTCAGCTATAAATAAAAGTATTGGTTACGATCTAAGCTAATTTTTTATGACAGAACATTTTCAGACTTTGTAAATATGCTTGCAAAGGGTGTGAGCCATGTTTATGTTACAAATGTTACAGGAGTCGCTTAAAAAATATCCTTCCTTGGGGCGTCTTCTTTGGGGATTATATGTCATCTATAATAAGTTCGTTTGCACTCCTTGTCATAGCTGTGGCCTTTGTGTTTCTTGTGATTTATCTTGTCAGGTTGTCAAAGAGTGTCCAAGACACGCTGGAGAGTTTAGACGAGGCCTTATTCAAAAGCCAGGCTGCTATTGACGACACATTGGCTCAGTTTAATCCTGTAGTTTCTAAATTGTCAGAACTGGAGGATACGGCTCAGGAGACCCTGAGCGAGATAAATCAGCGTCTGGCCCTGATAGAGAATGAGTTAACGCCTCTCCTTGTAGAACTTAAGGATACTGCCAAGGCCTATCAGGACCTTGGAAGGACTTTTGAGAAGGATCTTCCCCCGATTTTGGATAATGTTCATCAAATTACCGGGGATATCCAGGATTTGACTGGTGACATTAAGGCCAAGGTTCAGCAGACACAGGATTTCTTTGAGGCCGCCCGTGAGGTAGGTGAGGCCGTCCGGGTTGCAACAGATATTGGCAGGTCGGGGTTTTCCGGGTTAGCTGTGCAGGTGGCAAGTATGACCACAGGCATCAAGACGTCTTTGGAGTTTCTTTCTGAAAACTTTAGATTTAGGAACGGGAGATAAATAAGTTGAACAAAAATTAACAGGATTTTTTGTTATATTCAAGGCGCGAGGAGCGAGCATAACGGGTTATGTGATC